>CAYOLB010000294.1:0-47298 GCA_964404675.1 uncultured Atribacterota bacterium
TTTAATGGAAATCTACTTGAATATTCCCTCTCCCCTCGGAGGGAGAGGGTTAGGGTGAGGGGGAGAAATAATACAACTAATTTGAACCAATTAACCAATTAACTAACAAACTAATTAACTAATTACCAAGAGTAGTATTTAGTATCTGGCATATAGTATCAAGTTAGTAAATGCAGTATCTATTCATTTGAACCAATTAACCAATGAATTAATGAACTGCATTTTAAACTAATTCAATGTCTTTGAGGTTGTGAACCAATTAACCAATGAACCAATTAACTAATTAACTAATGAACCAACTATACTGGCTACTAGTTTTTCTTGCTTTTTAGATCGACTGATTGGTGATTGGTAGATTATATTATTTTTTGAACTAATTAACTAATTAACTAATTAACCAATGAATTAATGAACTGCATTTTAAACTAATTCAATGTCTTTGAGGTTGTGAACCAATTAACTAATGAACCAATGAACTAATTAACTAACTATACTGGCTACTAGTTTTTCTTGCTTTTTAGATCGACTGATTGGTGATTGGTAGATTATCTTATTTTTTGAACCAATTAACTAATAAACTAATTAACCAACAAACTATTTATCAAGTATTGTGTATAATTAAATTAAATGATAAAATCATTTTAGATTTTTAAGCAATGGAAAAGATATAATATGAATCAAAAAGGAAAAGAAAAGGTGCTTGTCACAGGTGGAGCTGGATTCATAGGCTCACATATTGTAGATTTGTTAATAAAAAAGAATTATGAAGTAACAGTGATTGATGATTTATCCAGTGGAAACAAGGAAAATATTAATACAAAAGCGAAATTCTATCAAATTGATATCACTGATTCCAGATTGAAAGCTATCATTAAAAAAGAAAATCCTGATTATATCTGTCATCAAGCAGCCCAGATAAGCGTTTCTTATTCTGTTAGAAATCCTTTAAAGGATGCTCAACGAAACATAATTGGTATCTTAAATTTACTGGATTGTGCCTCTGATAATAAGGTAAAGGGTGTAGTTTTTGCTTCTAGCGGTGGCACAGTATATGGAGAGCCAGATTATTTTCCTATAAACGAAAAAACTCCCTTTAACCCCACTTCTCCTTATGGTATTGCCAAAATGTCATCAGAATATTACCTGAGATTTTTTTGCGATTATTATAATTTAAACTATATTGCTCTGCGATATGGGAATGTATATGGCCCAAGACAGGACCCCTATGGTGAAGCCGGTGTCATTGCTATCTTTATTCGTAAGATGCTAAATGGAGAGATACCAACTATAAACGGTGATGGTGAATATATTAGGGATTATGTTTATGTTGAAGATGTAGCAAATGCTTGTTTACTCAGTATAAAAAATATGCTAAAATTAGCAGAGTTATATCAGAAAGATAGTTTGAAAAATACCTTTATTTCTTATAATATTGGTACAGGTGATGGTATATCTGTGAATCAGTTGTTTTCCTACTTAAGGGAGATAATTGATTTTTCTATGCAGGCTAATTATGGGCCTCCTCGTCCGGGAGATGTAAGAAAAAATATACTTGATTGCAGGATGGCAAAAGAATTTTTAAATTGGGAAGCAAAAGATAACATTAAAAGTGGCTTACGAAAAACTGTTGAATGGTTTGCAAGTGAAAACAAATAATAGGATGAGAGATTATAGATATCATACAATATAGACAAACTAATAAATTAATTGAATTTATTATTGAAAAATGAGAGTTAACTACTTCTTTAAGAAAGTAATTGGGAGGCATCTTTGGCTAATTGGGATAGTGCAATGGTTAAAATAGCAGGAATATTTCTTGCTGGTTTATTAATGGTATTATTAGGGAAATTAGACCAAAAGAAAAAACTTGCTCCCTATATAAAATTGTCATTACAAGCTGTTATTGCTTTATTGGTTATATTTGTTGGGGTCAGAATTGAGTTTTTAAGAGGCTCTTCAGGCGATTATTGGTATTTAGCCAATTTATCGATTCCTATCACAATTGTGTGGTTGTTGATAATTACTAATTCTGTAGGCCAGACTGATGAATTAGGTGATATTACCCCAATTATAGTGTTTATTGCCTCCATAACATTTTTATTTGTATCAATCTTCCAGCGGCAAGGTCTTCTCCTAGCTGAAATCTTATCCGTTGGTCTATCAATTTTTTCTTTAGCTATTATTTACTTGAGAAAAAAGAAAGTAAATTTTAAAACTAATACTAATTATTATTCAATTTATTACATGTTCTTTGGCTTCATGTTAGCGATTATTGCAATTGTAGGGGTATTAAAGAGTACCGCTGCTTTGACCTTGCTGACACCATTTTTAATTTTGGGGTTACCTATTATTGATACTTCATATTCTTTTATTGCTGGTTATCTAAGAGACGATTATTTGGGATCAGTTAATGAAAGTAAATTAAGACAGCAATTGATAAGCCAGGGATTCTCTTTGAGAGGGGCAAATATGCTTATTGTATTCACCTGCATTTATTTAAGCCTTATTGCAATTGTAATATCAATATGGGAGGATGTTTATCTATTTAGTATAATGATTGGGATTGGATATCTGACTTTTTATTGGTTAAAACAACAAGTCCTGCAAGGGAAAAATATTATTCATATTGACGAAAAGAGGCAAAAGGTAAGCTTGTTCGGTGTACCTATTGATAGGATTAGTGCTCAGAAGGCTATAGAAAGGCTTGATAATTTTGTTTCTCAAAGAAAACCTAGTTTTGTGGTAACTCCTGATACTCTTGCAGTCTTACGGGCACGCAAAGATAAAAAATATTTAGACATTACCAAGAAAGCAGATTTAGTAACCCCAGATGGTGCAGGCATACTCTGGGCTACTGCTACTTTAGATGTGCCATTGATTGAACGTATTACTGGAATTGATTTAATAAATAAGATATGTACAGCAGCTGTTGAAAGGGATTATAAGCTTTATCTGTTAGGTTCAAGAAATGAGGTAATTGAGAAAGCTGTAGAAAATTTAAAAGAAAAATTTCCAGGAATTAATATAGTTGGATATTATCATGGCTATTTTAATCAACTTGCTCCCAATGGTGAAGAAATCGCAAAAAGTGAAAGTGAAATCATTAAGGAAATAAAAGAAAAGAAACCGGATTTCTTATTAGTAGGGTTGGGTGTTCCAAAACAAGAGCTATGGATATCAAAACATAAAGATGAATTAGATGTCCCAGTATGTATCGGTATTGGAGGAAGTTTTGATGTTCTCTCGGGGAAAATACCCAGGGCTCCAATATGGATGCAAAATCACGGTATGGAATGGATATTTAGATTAATGAAGGAGCCAAAAAGATTAAAGCGTGTTGTAGCTTTGCCTTATTTTATGTGGCTTATATTTTTGGGGAAGATTGAATTGTTTTTCCGAACCGAAGGTCAATAATTAATAATTCTTAAGAAATAAATTACCTGAAATACATGTAGAGCATATCCATAGTTATGTAAAACATTTATCATACTTGGGACTATTTCATTAATAAAAACCAACATTAATTCATTGCCACCTGTGCCGCCATTTGTTTTATCAATGATAATATTTTAATAAACGAAAATAGATATTTAATTTACAATTATAATTTGTGCTATAAATTTAGATTTATAATGGAGTCAAATAGTTAGTGTAGCTATAATTTTTTAAAAAGCGATAAGTAAAAACAAAAATTGCTGCAATGCTGCAAAGATACAAGATTGGAAAAAAGTTAATAACATAATAATGAAATGCCCAATATTGTAATATTTCATCTTTGCAATTTTGCATGTGAAAAGTTTAAAGGATAAGAAGAGAATGAAGCTATTGGCAAAAGTGGGAATCATTGCTCTGGCCTTGGCTATAGAGCTTGGTTTGGCCAATATATTAGATTTAAATAGTGTGAAACCAGACTTGTTATTGATAGTAGTAATCTGCATGGCATTTATTTCAGGTACTGAAGAGGGGACAATAGCTGGTTTTGCAGGGGGGTTAATCAAAGATGTCTTTTCTGTGCATTTTTTAGGGATTAATGCCCTGGCTAAGACCTTAATTGGCTATATTGCCGGTGTAATTAAAGATAAAATATTTTCCCAGCACATTATTTGGATAGTTGCTATAGCAACATTTGTTTTTACATTTATAAATAATTTTATAGTTTATTACCTCTTAAATGCCCTTCATGTTGGTTATGATTTTGCCATAATACTAAAAAAATTTATCTTTAGTCAGGCAATAATGAATACTTTATTATCTCCTTTTATTTATATAGGAATTAAAAAAATATTTACCGTTATAGGCCGATGGAGTAAATAGGATATGTTTAATCAAAAGAACACAAAAATAACAGGAGATTTTATAAAAAAAAGGCTAAATAACCTATTTATATTAATAATCATATGTTTTGCAGTGTTGCTGGTAAATCTTTGGTATTTACAAATTATAAAAGGTCAAGAATTCGAACAAAGGGCAATCAATAATTGTATCCGTTCTCTAGTGGAGGAAGCTCCCAGGGGAGAAATTTTTGATAAAAATGATAAATTATTAATAACAAATCGTCCTGCAGTAAATTTTACAGTTATTCCCGTGGAAATTGCTGATTACCAGTCATTATCAAATCAGTTGAGTTCGATTGTATCATTGGAAGAATCATATCTAATGGATAGATTTGAGCAACTAAAAAATAGGCCTTTTCAGGCACAGATTGTAGTAAGAGACCTTGAAAAAGAACAGATAATTGCAGTTGAAGAGCAAAAATATAGATTGAAAGGGACACTTCTTACCGTACAACCTGAAAGAAAATATCTCTATAGTGAATTAGCAGCACATATTTCAGGTTTTGTTAATGAGGTTAGTGAAGAAGAGTTAAAGTCGGCTGAGAATGCTAAATTATCGGGGGGAGATATTGTAGGTAAAAGTGGTATTGAAAAATATTATGATGCTTACCTGCGTGGGAAAAAAGGCACAAAAGAAGTAGAGGTTGATGCTCTAGGGAGGGAAGTTTTAACATTAAAATATGAAGAACCAGTTGCCGGGAATGATATTTATTTGACAATTGATAGTGAATTGCAACAATATATCCAGAAAGCAATTTTAGGATTAAAAGGGGTAGTTATAGTAAGCGAAGCAGGCACTGGTAAAATTCTGGCAATGGTCAGCCAACCTAGTTATGATCCTAATTTATTTACGCAACAGATATCATTAGAACAATGGAATGAAATAGCACAAAGCAAAGAGAATATCCTGTGCAATCGTAGTATCCAGGGAGTTTATCCTCCAGGTTCGGTTTTTAAATTAATTACTGCTATCGCTGCTTTGGAAGAAGGGCTAGTTGGTTTGAACGAGAAGATATATTGCCCGGGTTATTATGAGTTAGGGGATTTAACCTTCAAATGCTGGAAAGAAACTGGTCATGGCAATCAGACCTTTCTGGAGGCAATCAAAAACTCTTGTAATGTGTTTTTTTACACAATGGGTAACAGGCTGGGGATTGACAAGCTTAACCATTATGCAACTATGTTTGGCTTGGGAGTAAAAACAGGCATTGATTTACCAGGAGAATTACCTGGTTTAGTTCCCTCTCAGGAATGGAAAAGAAGAACATTTAACCAGGTATGGTTTCCAGGGGATACCACTAACTTATCTATTGGTCAGGGGTATTTATTAACAACCCCCTTCCAAATTCACAATATGCTTTGTATTATTGCTAATGATGGAGATGTATACAGGCAGTTTAATGTTGATAGAATTGTCTCTCAATCAGGGGAAGAAGTAAAAAAATATGAACCTGAAATTATTAGAAGTGTTGATGTATCTGCTGAGTCGTTTAAATTGGTCAAAGAAGGTATGAAAAAAGTGATAGAAGAGGGAACGGGTTTCAATGCCAGGGTAGAAGGCATCCCATTGGCAGGCAAAACAGGGACTGCCCAAAACCCCCAAGGTGAGAATCATGCATGGTTTATAGGGTTTGCGCCATTTCAAAATCCTGAGATTTGTGTGACTGTTTTTATTGAACATGGTGGAGATGGGAGTCAATCGGCGGCACCGATTGCCAGAGAAATATTCGAATATTATTTTCATCAAAAAGATAGTCAGTTAGTTCAGTTAAAAGAATCGCAATAGATTTAAAAGGTTTAAAATAGATGATTAGAAATAAAACAAGTTCATTCCTAGGATTAGGGCAAGCTCCTATTAATAGAATGTTTAATCTGATAAAGCATATTGATTATTCGTTTCTGTTTGTAGTACTGTGTCTATGTTTTTATGGATTATTAATAATTTACAGCACCACACATTTACAGGCAACAGAATCAGGTTCTTTGTATTATGTTAAACAACAATTAATTTATATATTAGCTGGGATAGCATTAGCTTTTTTAATATCACTTATTGATTATCATGAAATAGAAAAATTAGCATTACCCCTTTATTTAGCAGCTGTTGCTGCTTTGATATATGTTATTTTTTTCGGGAGGACTACTGGCGGAGCCCAGCGCTGGATAGTAATTGCCGGCTATGATTTTCAACCATCAGAATTTGCTAAGATTGCCTTAATATGTTTTCTAGCAAATTATTTTTACAGTCAAAAGGAAAAATTATCTTATTCAATATATTTTTCATTGCCTTTTTTATTTACCATTATTCCAATGCTATTAATATTCCGCCAACCCGATTTGGGAAGTTCAATGGTATTCTTAGCAATATTATTGTGTATGATATTTGTTGCTGGAATCAAATGGAAGCATATCATAATGATGTTTTTAATAACCCTGGCATCTTTCCCGATTTTATGGTCGTTTCTGAAGGATTATCAAAAGAACCGATTAATACTCTTTATAAACCCAAATCTAGACCCACTAGGAGCCGGCTATAATGTGATACAATCAAAAGTAGCAATTGGTTCTGGAGGCCTGCTTGGACAAGGATTATTCAGTGGGATTCAAAGTCAGTTAAAATTTTTACCAGCACAACACACTGATTTTGTCTTTTCAGTAATTGGTGAAGAAATGGGATTTTTTGGGGCAGTATTGTTACTGATATTATTTGTGATTGTATTATGGAAAGGAATAAAAATTGCCCAGGAAGCACCAGATTTGCTGGGAACATTTTTGGCTACTGGAGTTGTGGCATTTTTATTTTTCCATATCTTTATTAATATTGGTATGGCGATGGGTTTGATGCCGGCAACTGGATTGCCTTTATCGTTTATTAGTTATGGCGGGACTTTTATGATAAGTAATTTTATCGGTATTGGAATACTCTTTAGTGTTCATATCAGAAGTGTTTTTACTTAAGTCGCCAATAATATATAATAATTAGGGATATTTTATAGATAGAAAAAAAACAGAGAAGGTACAAGTGAGTAAAAAAACGAGAAAAGAAATAGAGTCAATATTATTTCAAGAATTATTAGAAAAAGTGGAAAAACCAGGCCGTTATATTGGGAAAGAATATAATGAAATAATAAAAGAGGACAATGATAAAATGGTTAAATTTGCACTGGCTTTTCCAGATTTATATGAAATTGGAATGAGTTATCTTGGATTCAAAATTCTTTATGACATCATAAATAGAAGAGATGATGCATTTGCTGAAAGAATTTTTTCACCATATAGAGATATGGAAAATTTAATGCTTGAACGAGAGATACCTTTATTTTCCCTGGAAACCTATAGGCCATTTTCTGATTTTGATATAATTGGTTTTAGTTTACAACATGAGTTATGTTATACTAATGTGCTTCATATGCTGAGCCTGGGTAATGTTGAATTGCATGCCGTTAACCGAACTGAAAAAGATCCGTTAATTATTGCTGGGGGGCCATCAGCTTTTAACCCTGAGCCATTGGCTGATTTTATTGATATATTCGTGATTGGTGACGGTGAGGACATTGTAAATGAAATTATCGAGGTTTATAAGGAATGGTCTGCCGAGGGAGATAAGCGCAAAAAAATTACTCTTTTAGAAAAGTTGGGAAAATTGCCTGGGATATATGTTCCTTCTTTTTATGATGTGAATTATTTTCCAGATGGAACAATTAATTCTTTTCAGTTAAAGCAAGAAGGGTCAAGAGAAAAAATAAAAAAGCGTATTAAACGTGATTTAGATGATTCACATTTTCCAGTATCTCCCATTGTTCCCAATATTGATATTGTGCATGATAGAATTACCCTGGAAATATTTCGAGGATGTACAAGAGGTTGTCGCTTTTGTCAGGCAGGAATGATTTATAGGCCAGTTAGAGAGCGTTCTGAGAAAAAATTATTGGAATTAGCAGAAGAAAGTCTGTCTAACACCGGTTATGAAGAGATTTCATTAACATCCTTGAGCTCCAGTGATTATAGTAGGATAGATAGTCTAATTGAAAAATTAGTAGATAGATATTGTGAACAGGGAATCAGTGTTTCTCTTCCATCGTTGAGGATTGATAGTTTTTCAGTGCAATTAGCAAGGCAATCTCAGCGAGTGAGGAAAACAGGGCTTACCTTTGCACCTGAAGTTGGAACAGATAGGATGAGTAATACAGTAAATAAAAATGTATCTGAAGATGATTTATATCAAACTGTTCAATATGCGCTAAAAGAAGGATGGAGAAGAATTAAACTTTATTTTATGATAGGGCTGCCAACTGAGAGGTGGGAAGATATTGATGGTATTATCAATATGATTAAAAATGTTGAAAAAATTGGCAAGCAGATAGTAGGGAAGAAATTTTCCCTTAACATAAGTATAAATGCCTTTATACCAAAATCCCATACGCCCTTTCAGTGGATTGGACAGGAAAAAGAAAGTTTGTTACTGGAAAAATATGATTATATTGCCAAGAACATACGAAGCAGAAATATCTCATACAGTTATCCTGATACAAAATTAAGTATACTAGAAGCGGTTTTTGCAAGAGGAGATAGAAGATTAGGAAAGGTCCTGGAAGAAGCTCACGAAACGGGTTGTAAATTTGATTCCTGGAGAGAATACTTCGACTATGATTTGTGGAAAAAAGCCTTTCAGAAATGTAATCTTAGTATCTCTTTCTATGCTAACTGCGAAAGAAAAAAAGAAGAGATTTTACCCTGGGACTTAATAGATTGTGGTGTGAGTAAGGATTTTTTATGGCTTGAATGGCAAAGAGCCCTACAGGGAATCGCTATAGATGATTGTCGTTTTTCTAAGTGCCACAATTGTGGCTTACAGGATGTTTGTTTCCGAATACCTAAATTAAACACCAATAAGAACAAAGCAAAAACGAACATAAATAGATATAAAAATGTGAGCAATTAAATGTCGTATATGTATAGAATAAAATACAGCAAAGATGGTCCTTTGAAATATGTTTCACATCTGAATTTGAACACCTTATTTTGCCGGACATTACGAAGGGCACGGATTCCGGTAGAATTAACACAGGGTTTTAACCCCAGATTCAAGATATCTTTTGGCCCTGCTTTACCTCTTGGATTTGCCGGTTGGGAAGAAGTATTGGATATTAATTTAATAAGAGAGCAAGATAGTGAGCAGATAAAAGAGATAATTAATCAATATGTACCTGTAGGTCTTAAGATACGAGAAGTCATGCCGATTTCTGAAAAAGAAGGTAATTTAAGCAGTATTTTAAGATATGCTATTTATCTTGTAGAATTGCATTTAGGAGAATTTGAAATAAATTTTAGTAAGGAAGATGTGAACGATTACTTTAAAACAAAAATTGGCCTCTTTTTGGAACAAAAAAATATTTTAATTGAAAAGAACACCAAAAAAGGCTATAAAGAAGTTGATTTGAGACCTTATATTGAAAACATGGAAATTATTTCAATTCAAGATAATTTAATATCTATTCTATTGACAGTGGATATACAATACAAAGGAAGCATTAACCCAGTTTTGATAATTAATGAATTTCTTAATGGACTGGGCAAAAAAGATATTTATACTAATAGTATAATTAGAAAAGGTTTTAATAGTAATAAGAAAATAGTAAAATAATTATGATAAAAAAAGTTTTACTATTTTTTATTTCTATTTATAATTTATTTTAAAAATTTCAGAGGAAGGTGATACCTGAAAAATGCAGTACAAAGGAAAACAAGTTATTATTGATAGTGGCTTGAGTGAAGAACGTGTTGCTATCTTAGAAAATAACAAATTAGTTGAGATACATATTGAAAGGTTGGAAGACCGAAAGATTATCGGTAATATTTACAAGGGTAAGGTAATGAACGTTTTACCTGGAATAGAGGCAGCATTTATTGATATTGGTATTGATAGAAATGCATTTCTGCATTTAAATGACCTGGATCAATCTTTCGGAAATCAGAATGGCAAATCTGCTGAAGTAAAAGAAATGATTAAAATAGGTCAGGAGATTGATGTACAAGTTGTGAAAGAAGCAATTATACCAAAGGGTGCAAGGGTTACCACAAATATAAGTCTGCCTGGTCGTTACCTGGTTTTAATGCCCAATAATAATGGAATTGCTGTTTCTAGGAGAATCGAGCAAGAAGAAGAAAAAGAGAGATTAAAGAAAATCTTACAAAAAAACAAGAAAAATAAATTTGGTTTTATTGTAAGAACAGCAGGGGTAGGCAAAGACGAAAGTGATTTTATCCCTGATATGGACTTGTTGATAAGGTTATGGAATAAAATTCAAAGAAGAAGTCGAAGAGTAGAAGCACCCATGTTACTTCATGAAGATTTAAATTTGACTTATAGAGTTATACGAGACTTGTTTACAGAGGATATCGATGAATTTGTAGTTAATTCGAAAAAAGAATATCAGGAAATTATCAATTTTCTTGATACACTTTTATTGCTTGATTTGAAGCCGCGCGTTTCTTATTATGATGGGGATAAACCAATTTTTGAAGAATACAATATTGAAAAAGAGATAAATCGTGCCTTAGAGAAAAAAGTATGGCTGAAGTGTGGCGGTTATCTGGTATTTGATGAAGTGGAAGCCTTAACGGTTATTGATGTGAATACTGGCAAGTATGTCGGTGGCAAAAAAATGAAAAATACAATTTTAAAAACAAATTTACAGGCTGCTGAGGAAATAGCCAGGCAATTAAGACTGAGAGATATTGGTGGTATTATAGTTATTGATTTTATTGATATGGATAACAAGGAAGACCAAGAAAAGGTGATAAAAAAATTAGAGGAAGCCTTGAAAAAAGATAAGACCAAATCAAACATTGTTCAAACAACTGAGTTAGGTCTTGTTGAAATGACACGGAAACGTTCCAAGAGAGACTTGGATTCACTGTTGCGGACCTCATGCCCTTATTGTTCAGGCAATGGTAGAATTTTATCTGCAGAAACAGTAAGCAACCAGGTTATTCATAAGCTGGAAGATTTGAGTAAGCATTCCAAGGCTGAGGCAATATTGTTGGGAGTACATCCAAAAGTAGAAGAAGAATTATCTGCCAGTAAGATGATGCTTATTAAGCAATTGGAACGAGATTATCATAAGGCTATTTATATTAAAGTATTAAATGACATTCATTTGGAGAAAATAAAGGTTATTGCTGTAGGGAGAAAAAAGGAAGTAAAAAAGATGGTAAAAATGCTTTAAAAGACATAGTATGTGCCGGAAGATTGTTGAGATACACAAGAATTTTATTATCTATAAAAATGATTTGACATGAATTGCTATATATGATAAATTTTATAAGCTAAGTGACGCACTGCATAGGTAAAAAAGCTATAGGCTGCCTATTCGGGCGATTTTTGAAAGTAGGAGGAAAACACTAAATGCACGCAGTTATTGCAACTGGAGGGAAACAGTACTTAGTAGAAGAAGGAAATATTATAAAGGTAGAAAAACTTGAAGCCAAGAAAGGTGATAAGGTCAAATTTGATGAAGTATTGCTTTTGGAAAAAGATGGCGAATATCAAATTGGACAGCCCTTGGTTAAAAATAGTTTTGTAGAAGGTCAGGTTTTGAAACAGGGACGTGATAAAAAAATTGTAGTTTTCAAATATAAACCAAAGAAAAAATACCAAAAGAAGATTGGTCATAGACAGTCTTTTACAGAAGTAAAGATTGAAAAAATTGCTGAGGGTAAATAAGATATCAATAAGTTGAAGCTATAGCTTTTAAAGAGAGGTGAGATTATATGGCTCATAAAAAAGGACAGGGTTCAGCTAAGAACGGTCGCGATAGTATATCGAAACGTTTAGGAGTAAAGAAGTTTGGCGGTCAGCTGGTAAAAAGCGGTAATATTCTTATTAGACAAAGAGGAACTCGAATATTGCCTGGTAAAAATGTAGGCCGTGGTAATGATGATACGCTATTCGCTTTAATCGATGGTTATGTTGAATTTAAAAACAGGGGAAGTAATAGAAAACAGGTTTCTGTTAATGCAACAGAAAGCTAGTATTTTTTTTAGAAATAGTTTATACCCTGGGTTTCGAAAAAACTCAGGGTTTTTTACTATTAGGATAAAATTTTATGACTAACAAAGAGAAGGATTACAATGTTTTCGGATAAAGTTATTATTAATGTAAAAGCTGGCAAAGGTGGTGACGGAGCGGTAAGTTTTCGAAGGGAGCGTTTTATACCTAAGGGTGGTCCTGATGGTGGTGATGGTGGAAAGGGTGGAGATGTCTTCATCCAGGCTGATTCACATACCAAAACTTTAATACAGCTTTATCGTAAACCACATTGTAATGCAGAAGATGGTGAAAGAGGGAGAGGACAGAAAAAAAATGGCAAGGAAGGCCAGGATTTACTGCTTCAAGTACCATTAGGCACTATTGTGGAAGACCTGGAGAAGAATAAAATTGTTGCGGATCTTTCTAATGCAGGAGACAAGATATGTGTAGCCAGAGGTGGAATGGGAGGAAAAGGGAATTACCGTTTTAGGGGTTCACAAAGACAGGTGCCAAACTTTTCCCAAAAAGGAGAGCCAGGAGAAGAAGTAAAGCTTAAGCTGAATCTAAAACTTATTGCTGATGCAGGTCTTGTAGGATTTCCAAATGCAGGTAAATCAACTCTTCTTGCGCGTGTTTCTGCTGCTAAACCAAAGATTGCAGATTATCCTTTTACTACTGTTGAGCCTAATTTGGGAGTAGTGCAAGTTGATGAGGAGAATTCCTTTGTTCTTGCTGATATTCCTGGTCTGATAGAAGGTGCTCACACAGGTGTTGGAATGGGTACACGTTTTTTAAAACATATAGAGAGAACCAAAGTGTTGGTACATCTTATTGATGGTGTCCAAATAACATCAGAAAACCTTTTTCAAAATTATCAAATTATTGAAAATGAATTGACACAATATGCTAATTTTTTATTAGAAAAGGAAAAAGTTGTGGTTATAAATAAATGTGACTTACCAGAGGTAGCAAGAAAAAAGGAATGGATAAAAGAAGAATTTTTGAAAAAAGGTATTGATGTTTCCTTTATTTCAGCTGTACAGGGACAGGGTGTGCAGGAGCTTATTTATAAATTATATAATTTGATTATTGCCGTAGATACAAAAGAAAGAAATAAAGAACAATCAGTGGAAAAACAAAGAGAGGAAAAGAAAATACCCGTTTATAAATATAAACCTGAATTTACCATTAAAAAAATGAATGATTTCTTTATTGTTGAAAGTGAAAAAATGGAGAAAATGGTTAACCAGTATGATTTAGATAATCCCCAGGCGTTACAATATTTGCAAAAAATACTTAAGAGTATAGGTATAGAAAAAGCTCTAAAAAGAGAAGGCATAACTGAAGGTGATCGAGTGAAAATTGGTGATAAGGATTTTTACTTTTACTCATAGATACTGTATAATATTATGTAAAATAAAAAATTTACTTTTTTGTTAAAAAAAGTAAAGAATATTAAAAAATAAATTAGGAAAAAAATGGCTTCTTTATCTATTCTTATTAAAAAATACATTGATAAGCAAACTAGATTTAATTTACTAAATTGGGCAATTGTTGCTGTAATAATTTTTTTGTTATCAGGAGCAAACGCTCTTGGTTCAGAAGAACCCTCTATTGCGGTTTATTATTTTCATAATCAAAGCGGAAAAGATGATTTGGAATGGTTAGAAGAAAATTTGGCTGTTTCAATGGGTCAAACATTATCAAAAATTGAACAGATATCTTATATTCCATTATCCGAAGCGGAGAGTATTGCTGATTATCAGCAATACAAAGATATGGTCCAGAAGAAAGACTCAATGTTGTTCGGCCAATTGGCAAATTTGCTGCAAGCTGATTTAATTTTTTCGGGTAATTATTACCAGGAAGAAAAAGACCAGATTGATCTGGACCTGTTAATGTATTCGACCTCCGAGGGTTACTTGGTTGAATTTCGTAGAATGTCAGCTCCTCTGGACGATTTGTACGATTTAAAGGAAAGAGTAATCAGGATTATTTTGCAGGAATCCGGTATTGATCCAGACAGAGTTCCTTTGGAGACTATTATAGAAGCTGATATTGTTGAAATAGAGACAGATGTAGCCGAAGAAGAGGTGTCTGATATATTTACCATCGAAGAACCTCTTGTCGAAGAACCTCGCAGGGACCTTGCACAAATTGCATCGCTTTTTCTGGATGGGCAATCAGCTTCAGAGTATTATCAGAAAGCAATAGAGTTAAAGGAAAAAGCTATTTTGGAATATGGGGGAGCTGATTATCCCAGTAAACCTTTGTGGAATGAGGCAATTCAGAACGCAACAAAAGCTGTTGAGCTAGACCCTGATTTTGCTGATGGTTATTACCTGTTATATGAGATTTATCGAAAAACAAAGTGGATTGCCCGGGAAATAGAAAGTCTGGAACTATATGTTGATACTGTGCAGAGAACTGGTAAACAGGTTAATAATACAGAATTTTCTATATTACTTACCAGGCTTGCTCATTTAAAATATAATGCCGGTGAAGTTTCATCTGCTATCTACTATTTAGAGGAGGCAATTTCATATAATAAAAACGATATTGATGCCCGGTCATATTTAGTGAGGATTTATTATGATACCGGACAGGAAACAAAGGCGTTGCAGCAGGCAGAAGAGATTAAAAGAATTCAACCGGAAAGCATTGAACTGGACTGGTTTGCAAGTAGAACACAAAGAATATCAATATTTGGCCGGCAAGCCTTTGAGAGTTATGAAAAAGGGTATAATTCTTATATTGTAAAAAATTACAGTGAGGCTATAAATTATTTAGAACAGGCAATTAGTATGGCTCCTGCATTTAAAGATGCCCATTATTATTTAGGTTTAAGTTATTATCACTATGGAAATTTAGATGGAGCTATTCGTCATTGGGAAGAGGCCGTCAGGTTAGACACATTCGACAATCATGCCAGGATTTATTTAAACAAAGCGCTTGAAGAAAAGGAATACGGGAGAGATGCTGTCTGGAAATTTAATGAGGGTTATGAGCACTATATAGCCGGCGAATACGAGGACGCTTTAGCCGAATTCAAAGCATCCACTTACTTGAATCCTAATTTTGAAAAAGCAAGAACGTTTTTAATGCGCACATATTTCCATTTAGACCGGATGGATGAATATGCGGAAGAGAGAAGAAGAATTGGGGAAAACGTTGAATATACTGGAGGAATGGAGAAAGAGTTTTACCAGTTAGGCTATGATTTTTACTCAATAGGCGATTACAAGGTAGCATTAGAAAAACTAAGGGAATCATTAGAGATAAATCCTGATTATTTAGAGGCAAGGTTTTTGATTGCTGAAACCCTTTACCAGCTAAAAGATTATCATGAAGCAAATGTTCATTATAAATATATAATTGATAATTACCCCAATAGTGAGTATTATGAAAATTCTTTATTGGGAAGTGGGTGGTGTTTATATTTACTTGAAGAATATCCCCAATCTGAAGAGTATCTAAAGCTGTTGATAGATAATTTTCCAAAAAGTTCTTTATATGAAGAGGGGATTTATAAATTAGGAAGAGTCTATTTTGTTCAGGAGAAATACCCCCTTACAATACAGCTTTATGAGAACTTATTAGAATCAGAATCATTGGAATATGATTTGGTAGAGATAAAATATGTCTTAGGTCAATCATATTTCTGGTTAGAAGACTATGAACAGTCAAAAAAATATCTGCTGGATATTATAGAGAATAATACAGATTTTAAACAGATAGACGAGACAAGGTATTATTACAGCTTTACATTATTCAGGGAAGAAAAATATAACGAGGCTATGGGTGTTTTAGAGAAGTTGCTGGAGAAGGAAAACAGTCCAGTAGAAAATGAGGCAGCATATCTTTTAGGAAGGACATTGCTTGAGCAAAGAGAATATGATAGAGTTATTGAAATTAATAGTACTTTGATAGAAAAAGATGCAGTAGAAGAATACATATTGGAAAGAGCGTTATTTGATTTAGGTTTATCATATTCCAGGAAAGATGATGATGAAAAAGCAGTGCCCTATTTCGAGCGTGTTATTAAAGAATTTCCTAAGGGGGAACTTGCAGGCTTAAGTAAAATTGAGCTCGCTCAAAGCCTTTATCACCTTGGAAAATACCAGGATTCAATTGATGTGTTGGAAAATACAAACACAAAAGAAGCCTGGGAAATTAAACTTGATTCTGCAACAAGACTGGGTGATGAAGAATTATTACTTTCATTATATGAAGAGGCTGAAGAGATATATCCTAATGGTGATTTATCTGTAGATGGGTTTTGTGCTCTGGCAAAAACACAATTTGAAAGCAATAAGTACCAGGAAGCAATTGAAACCTTTAGCATGATTGAAGACATGAATATTACCGATCAGATGAGAATGGAAATAAATTACTGGAAAGGATTAAGTTTTTACAGACTGGCAGATTATAATCAGGCTAAAGATAATTTTCAGAAAGTTGATTATTTGGAAGAAAGCGAAATTTCCGCGAGATCTCTATATATGTTAGCTGAAACCTGTTATCAGCAGGCAGACTTTAAGTCAGCAATTACTTATTATAAAGATTTTTTACAACACTACAGCACTCATTCATTAAGAGAACATGTCCAATACAGTATTGCCTGGAGTTACTTAAATGATAAAGATTATCCTAATGCATTGTTATCATTCCAGGAGCTCATACAGCAATATCCTGATAGTTCATTTATAGAGGAAAGCGTTTTTCTTACAGGAAAGATAAATTATTTAATATCTGATAATAATAATTCTAAGACCAAATTAACAGATTTTATTGATAAATATCCGAATAGTGAATATCTGGAAGAAGCTATCTTTATTATTGCTCAGGTTGAACTGGAAGAACAGCAATGGATTGACAGTATATTGTACTTTGAAAGGCTAATAAATAATTACCCTGATAGCAGATATATGCCCGGTTCTCTTTATGGGCTTTGTTTGAGCTATTATAAAAAAGAAGAATATAACAAGGCTGCTACTGTAGGTGAAAGGTATTTAAATTCCTACCCGGATGGTACTTTTAAATGTGATATACTGTATATCTCTGCTATCAGCCAGCAGGAATTGGGAAACATAGATGAGGCATATAATTATTACACAAAGATTGTAAATGATTGTCCTGACAGCAGCTATTTAGACAGTGCTCAAGAACAATTAGATTATCTTAATACATTATAATGATGAATATTTTATTAAGATAGAAACATAACAAGATAATTTTCAATACAAGAATAAATTAAGATTTAGAAAGAAATTAAAAAATTATTTATAGATAATAGAGGAGGCAACTATTTAATGTTTGAACTATTTATTAAGGGCGGTTTCTTAATGTACCCGATTTTCTTCTGTTCTTTACTGGCTATTGCTATTTTTTTTGAAAGAATGTTTTACATGAAGAGTATAAAAACATCAACAAGAAAATTTGGCAATAGAATCAGTGATTTAATAAGAAAGGGGAACATTAATTATGCAATATCCGCTTGCAGAAAGAATATTACACCCATATCTCAGATAATTCTGGCAGCTCTATTAAAATATGGCAGTTCAAGGGATGAGATAAAGGAGACTATTGAAGACACTGCCAGACAAGAAGTTGATATATTAGAGAGAAATTTACCTATCCTGGCGACTGTTGCCAATATTGCCCCATTATTAGGACTTTTGGGGACAGTTTTTGGTATGATAAAGGCGTTTCAAGTTGTTTCAGTTGTAGGTGTAGGTAATCCTGAAGCCTTAGCCGGAGGAATATCGGAAGCATTGCTGACAACTGCATTTGGTCTTTCTGTGGCTATTCCAACTATTGTTGCTTACAATTACCTTACCCATCGGGTAGATAGGCAGATTAAGGAAATGGAATCCACATCTATAGAAATCCTGGAATTATTAACTATTGAAAAAGAGACAAAAGACGTTAAAGAGGAAGGTGTAAAAATAAATGAAATTCTCTCACGCCAATAAAAAAAGCATTGGTTTTGATATAACACCTCTAATAGATGTGGTTTTTTTATTACTTATCTTTTTCATGCTGACTACTACCTTTATAAATGTTGAAAGCGGTGTAAAAGTAGACCTTCCGAGCGGAGATTTTGCCGCAGTTGAAGAAAGGCAAAACCTTGTTGTTTCCATTACTGAAAATAATGTTCTATATCTAAATAACATGTTAATTAATCCTAATAATTTATCAGAACGCATAAGAGAAGAAATTGGCAATAATGTAGATTCATTGGTTGTATTGGAGGCAGATCAGAATATTAGTCATGGAAAAGTGGTTAGGGTAATGGATTTAATAAAAAAAGGCGGAGCTGAAAAAATTGCTATTGCAACCAAGCCAATTGAAGAAAATTAAATAATACTATTGAAAAAATTGTTAGAAAACAGGGTGACTAATTGAAAAATACTATTGGATATAGAGCAAAAAGAAGAAAAGTAAAGCAAAAAAGTTTTTTAGGTCGTTCTTTTTTGATTTCTGTGATTGTAAATTTATTGTTTATATTTGCCTTCAGCAATTTAATTACCTTTGATATATTTAATTTACCACCGGAGGAAGAGATTATTGAAGTAACTATGATGGAGTTACCTGCCGCTAGAACACCTGTATCACAGAGACCAGAAATAATTAGGGAAGAGCCTCTTGCAGAAATGGATGTGAAGCCTAAAGTCGATCCAATGATGCCCGAACCAGCCCAAATCCAGGAGGTAGAGACACATCACCAGGAAGAGGAACAGGTTGCAATTGCAGAAAGCACCCCAAAGGTCGAGGTAAAAGTTCCAGAGATTGAAATTCCTGCTGAGGAAGATATTGCCCCAATAAAGGAAGAAATTGCATTGAGACAGGATGTACAGATAGCAGCAAGGGAGATTGACCCATCTTTAACCAGCAGGAGGGAAATTGAAGGTCAAATGTTGGAAGAAGGCAGTTATGAAATGCAGGCAAATTTAGGCATGGAAGGTCGTGAGCGGATTGAGTCAACATATGGTTCAGTGGTGACTCCCGGAAGAATAAGCAGTTTGCCAGATGCAATTGAAAAAGAATCACCTTTTGGCAATAGACCATTAGCGGTTATGATTGACAATGCCAGTTTTGCCCGCCCCCAAAGCGGTTTAGACAAGGCAGATATTGTTTACGAGGTACTGGCTGAAGGTGGAATTACCCGATTTTTAGCTATATATGCAACCAAGGAAGCTGACAAAGTAGGTCCGGTAAGAAGTGCCAGACCTTATTTTATAACCAAAACATTAGAACATAATGCTATTTATGTTCATGCTGGGGAGAGTCCGGATGCGGCAAGGTTTATTCGTGAAGAGAGAATAGACGATATTAATGAATTAGTCCATTATCAGCCATTCTGGAGAAGTCAGGATCGCAATCCACCCCATAATCTTTATGCCTCCACTGAACAGCTTAGAGATGAGACAAGAAGATTAGGCTATATTGAAATGGTACACAAGGGAGACTACCAGTTTGAAATTGACAGAGAAGAAGTCCTTACAGGTAGAGATGCTCAGAAAATTGACATTAGATATCATAATGACTATACGGTTAGCTATCAATATATATCGGATGCGCAAAGATATGTTCGGTTTATTAATGGTCAACCTCACCTGGATGCAGAGACTGGCAAGGTTCTTGATGTAAAAAATATTATCATTCAGCATAGTGAAAGAAAAGTTTTAGATGAAGAGGGAAGGTTGTCAATTGATTTTATTGGAGAAGGTAGCGGGCTGATTATATTTAACGGTAAGTCTGAAGAAATTACCTGGGTAAAAGAGAGTCTTCAATCTAAAACGCTTTTTTATAATAAAGAGGGTAATAGATTAGCCATACAACCAGGAAATGTATGGATACAGGTAATTCATCCTGATACTGAACTTAGCTATTAAAATTGTATTGAGTGTCGAGTATGTAGCCATCGAGTCTAAAAATAGTAAGAATTAAAACACTAATAATATTTTAGAATATAATGGATAGATTGATGATAGTTTTATACTTAATGCTCAAATTTCTGTAGATAATTGCCATAATCTTTTATTTCTAATTAAATATAAGGTAGATATATGGATCATCAGAAGGAACTAATAGAGAATTTTTTGGATTACCTATCTCTTGAGAGAGGCCTGGCTTATAATACAATTATTTCTTACCGCTATGATTTATTAAAATATTATGATTTTATTATTTCAAAAAAACATATTACATTTGAAGACCTGAATCGCGAAATAATTAATGATTATTATCATTATTTAGGAAGTATTAATCTTGGGATTAATTCTATATTTAGGAATTTAGTGGCACTAAAAATGTTTTATCGCTTTTTGTTTACTGAGGAATTTACTAAAAAAGACCTAACAAATTTAATAGACTTTCCCAGGATGAGAAAAAAATTACCAATTGCCCTTAGCCTAAAAGAATTAGATACAATATTAGATGAAAGAAATTTTAAAGGGATACTAGGGAAAAGAGACCAGGCGATTATGGAATTACTTTACGCAACTGGAATGAGAGTTACAGAATTAATTAGCCTTAAAAGAAATGATATTAAGTTGGAACATAGACTCCTTAAATGTACGGGAAAAGGTAATAAAGAAAGATGGGTTCCTTTCACTGATAGGGCACATGATAGTTTGTTTTATTATATAAAATATATTCGAACTCGTCTTATAAAGAAAAGAGATACAAATTTATTATTTATAAACAACCATGGTAATCCAATTTCTCGCCAAGGAGTTTTTTATTTAATAAAAAATTATGCAAAAAAATCAGGAATAAAAAAGAAAGTAACACCACATACATTCAGACATACCCTGGCAACGCATTTGATTGAAAATGGGGCAGATTTAAGATCTATTCAGGAATTATTGGGTCATTCTGATATTTCAACTACCCAAGTTTACACTCATGTTAGCAGAAAATGGGTTAAGGAAGAATACTTTAAAGCATTTCCAAGAATATAAAAAAATAATAGTATAGCGTATTCAGTATACCGTATAACGTGAAGAAAAAGAATATAGAAAGATTAAAGGGCAAGATGCAATTAGTATCGAGTATCTAGTATTGAGTCCAAAGATAAATAAAAGTTACAAGGAAAACTAAAAACTTTTATGTTGGAGGGAAATAATGGAAGAAATATTAGCTAAAATTGAAGAAAGTATTAAATCAATACAAGAATATAGTAGGGTAAAACCAGAGATTGCTATTATCCTGGGAACTGGTCTGGGAGAGCTAGCTAACCAGATTGAGGACAAGGTGAGCATACCTTATAAAAATATTTCTAATTTTCCAATTTCTACGGTTCATGGTCATAGCGGAAACCTTGTATTGGGAAAATTAGAGGACAAAAAGGTAGTTGCCATGCAGGGAAGGTTTCATTTCTATGAAGGATATAGCATGAAGGAAATAACCTTTCCCGTCAGAGTGATGAGAAAGATGGGGGCAAAAATTATTATAATATCTAATGCCGCTGGTGGCATGAATCGTTTTTTTAAGAGAGGTGATTTAATGTTAATCACTGATCATATTAATCTTATGGGTGATAATCCTTTAATTGGCGCAAATGAAGATAAATTAGGCTCTCGTTTTCCAGATATGTCTCAGGCATATGATTTAGAATTGTTGAAGTTAACTGAAAGGGTTTCGTTGGAAGAAGGAATTTTAATACACAAAGGAATTTATGCGGGTTTACCTGGGCCAATGCTGGAGACTCCGGCAGAATATCGTTTTTTGATAAAAATTGGAGCTGATGCTGTTGGAATGTCTACGATACCAGAAGTTATTGTTGCCAATCACATGGGAATGCGTGTCCTGGGATTATCCTGTATTACTGATCTGGCTATCGATGGAGCAGTTGAGAAGGTTCAATTCCAGGAAATTCTTCAGGCTGCAGCGAAATCTGAACCAATTATGAGTCGTGTTGTGAGAAAGGTAATAAAAAATATTGTTAGTTAATCTTATAAAAGTTTCAATATTAGCAACATTACCAGTATTAGAATTAAGAGGAGCTATTCCTATTGCAATAAATTATTACAAATTACCAGTTATAACAAGCTATTTGTTTGCAATTGTAGGAAACATGATACCGGCGATTTTTTTGTTGCTTTATTTAAAACCATTCTCAGAGTTATTGCGAAAATGGAAAATTTTTGATATATTTTTTTCTTGGTTATTTAAACGAACCAGGAGACACGAACAAAGGTATGAAAAATACGGTGCACTATTTTTATTATTTTTCGTTGCAGTGCCTTTACCGATTACCGGAGTATGGACCGGTTCGGTTGCAGCATTTTTGTTTGGTATCCGTTTTTGGTATGCCTTCCCTATGATGGCTGGAGGTGTCGTTATTGCGGGAATTATTGTTACATTAGCTAGTTTGGGAATTATAAATTTGCTTACTTATTGTTAGCAGAAAAATAAATATAGCCAAGATATGTTAGCTTGATTAACAATATTAATCAGGGGTAAAACAGTTATGAGAAAAACTATAGAGTGGAAGCAAAACAAGGTATTAATGATAGACCAAAGAAAATTACCACATAAACTTGAGATAATGAGCTGTAAAAATTATCATGAAGTAGCTAATGCAATAAGGGGTTTGGCTATCAGGGGAGCTCCTGCCATAGGTGCTGCTGCTGCCTATGGGATGGCATTGGCAGCAATAAATATAGATACGGATAATATGGAAGAATTTTTAAAAGAATTAGAAAAAGCCAGGCAGGAATTGTCCATGACCAGGCCTACTGCGGTAAATTTATTTTGGGCTTTAAATGAAATCAATAAAATTAGTAAAAGAAAGGCAAATTCAGTAGAAGAGCTAAAAAATAATATTTTATTTGAAGCAGAAAAAATTGCAAAGCAGGATATTGAAATTAACTATCAGATTGGGAATAATGGTGTTGAGTTATTCAATGATAATGACAATATATTAACTCATTGTAATGCAGGTTCACTGGCAACCGTTTATTATGGTACCGCCCTGGGTGTTATTAGATCAGTGTATAAAAAGAGAAAGAACATCAGAGTTTTTGTGGATGAAACCAGGCCGGTTTTACAAGGTGCCAGATTAACAGCATGGGAATTACTGACTGAGAAAATTCCAGCTACTCTTATATGTGATTCTGTAGCTGGTTTTTTAATGTCTCAAAATAAAATAAATAAAGTAGTTGTTGGTGCCGATAGAATATCGGCAAACGGAGATGTAGCCAATAAAATTGGAACTTATACTATTTCAGTCTTAGCTAAAGAGCATAATGTACCTTTTTATGTTGCTGCTCCCTTTTCGACAATTGATTTTTCAATAAAGGAAGGAACTGAAATACCTATTGAAGAAAGAGACAAAAATGAGGTTACAAATATAATGGGACAGACAATAGCACCTGCTGGTATTGATGTCTTCAATCCTGCATTTGATGTAACTCCATGGAGGAATATAACTGCCATAATTACTGAGAAGGGCATAATAAGACCTCCTTTTTTATTAAACTTGAAAAGACCAAACATAAATGAAAAATATTAACTAAAGTTTGAGGTAAAAATATGCAAGATCCAGATAAATTTTTAATTACTGGTGGAAAACCATTGAATGGAACAGTGGTAATAGATGGTGCGAAAAATTCTGCTCTATCTATTATGGCAGCCTGTCTTCTATCAAGCGAAGTAAGCATTTTAGAAAATGTACCTAGATTGAAAGATGTATACAGTATGATTGAAGTAATAAAGATACTTGGAGTAAGAGTAGAGTGGATTGATAATACAACACTTTCTATTGATCCAGATGATTTTAATAATTATGAAGCACCTTACGAATTGGTAAAGACTATGAGAGCATCATTCTTGGTAATGGGCCCTTTATTAGCCAGACTGAGAAGGGCTAAAATATCACTCCCCGGGGGATGTGCTATTGGAGCAAGGCCAGTTGATTTTCATTTGAAAGGTTTTCGGACATTAGGGGCTAATATAACTACCGAAGAAGGCTATATTAAGGCTGAGGCCAGCCAATTAAAAGGGAGCGATATTTATATTGATTTTCCCAGCCTTGGTGCAACTGAAAATATTATGATGGCAGCATCATTAGCTGAAGGGACTACTGTTATTGAAAATGCTGCTAAAGACCCAGAGGTTATAGAGTTGGGGAATTTTCTAAACAAAATGGGAGCACGAATTGAAGGATTGGGTAATGATATTATTACAATTGATGGTGTAAAAAAATTAAAAGGTGTAAGATACAAGATTATTCCTGACAGAATAGAAGCTGGGACTTATATGATTGCTGCTGCAATTACAGGAGGGAATGTTACAATAAAAAACGTTAATCCCTATTATTTAAAGTCATGTATTGTAAAATTGGAAGAAGCAGGTCTAAATGTAGATATTGATAGTGATATAGCATATATTTCTGATCCAGAAGGAATCAAATCGGTTGATATCAAAACAATGCCTTTTCCAGGATTTCCTACTGATATGCAAGCCCAATTTATGGCATTAATGACTATAGCTAATGGAACCAGTATTATAACTGAAAATGTATTTGAGAATCGTTTTGCTCATGCGGGTGATTTAAGAAGAATGGGAGCAGACATAAAAATAGAAGGCCGTAACAGTATTATAAAAGGAGTAAAAAAACTTAGTGCTGCGCCGGTTATGGCTTCTGATTTAAGAGGAGGGGCTGCCCTGGCATTAGCTGCATTGGTCGCAGAAGGAACAACGGAAATAAGTAGAATATACCACATTGACAGAGGTTATGTTAAACTAGAAGAAAAATTAAAGGCACTAGGTGCCAACATCAAAAGATATTAAATAAATTAACAGGAAAATATGACTTATATGGTACAATATTTAAGTGCAATGTGATATTTATTTAGTATACTGGCAAAATTATAAAAAAAGTATTTAAATAGACAGTAAAGAGTAAACAATGATTAGGGATATTTGAGGAGGTATCTTTCAATATGCTGGGAATGGACAAAAGTTTAGGAATAGATTTAGGAACTGTAAGTGTATTAATATTTCAAAAAGGGGAAGGAATAGTGCTGCAAGAACCTTCTGTTGTTTCTATATACAAAGATACCGGAAAAGTTTTTGCAGTCGGGAAAGATGCCAAAGAGATGCTGGGGAAAACCCCCGGAAATATTATAGCCTTGGAACCCATGAAAGCTGGTGTTATTGCAGATTATGATGTGACTGAGAAAATGTTAACTTATTTCATTAGAAAAGTGTCTGCCAATTCAAGATTATTCAGGCCACAGGTAGTAATATGTGTCCCAGCAGGGGGAACAGAGGTAGAAAAAAGAGCAGTTTTGGAAGCAGCAGTGCAGTCAGGGGCCAAGAAAGCTTATTTAGTTGAAGAATCAATTGCTGCTGCAATTGGAGCAGGGCTAGATATTAGTGAACCATATGGGAATATGGTAGTTGATGTAGGAGGAGGAACTACTGATATAGCAGTTATTTCTCTTGGTGGAATAGTTGAAAGTGAATCTTTAAGAATTGCTGGAAATAATTTTGATGAGGATATTATAAAATATATAAAGAATAAATATAATTTGATGATAGGAGAAAAAACTGCTGAAAATTTGAAAATAGAAATTGGTTCAGCAATGGAACAGGAAGAAGAGATGTATGCAGAGATACGAGGGAGAGATCTTGTATCTGGTTTGCCAAAAAGTATTGAAGTTGGATCTTCTGAAGTTTTAGAGGCGATTTCAAAGACTTTAGAATCTATTTTAGATGGAATAAAAATGGTACTGGAAAGAACACCACCAGAGCTATCTGCTGATATTGCTGACAAAGGAATGGTGCTGACTGGAGGAGGAGCCTTGTTAAGAAATTTCGATGTACTATTAACAAAGGTTAACAAGATACCAGCCTACGTTGCTGAAAATCCTATATCCTGTGTAGCTTTGGGTGCTGGCAAGGTATTAGAGCAAATACACTTGTTGAAACAGGGTTTGATAAGCAGCACACAACGATAATATTTACTCTGGGAGGTTTTTAGATATTCTTAGGATAATTATGATACCTTTTAAAATAGAAAAAAACAAAAGAGAATTTTACAAGTTAATAATTTTATCTTTTTTATTGTTATTATTTTTGTCAATAATAACCTCGAATATTTCCGCTAAAGAAGAATTTATTTTATTAGATGAAATTCATTCTGGCATGGAAGGAATTGGTAAAACTGTTTTTTCAGGAACAAAAGTTGAGGAATTTAATGTTCAGGTAATTGATGTAATTGCCGGTACAGGAATTGATGATGACTATATACTGGTTAAATTAAGCGGAGAGAAAATTGATAATAATGGCGGAATTTCTGCAGGAATGAGTGGCACTCCAGTTTATTTAAAAGAAAGATTAGCAGGAGCAATTTCCCATGCCTGGGAAATGAGTGAACATAATCTCTGCCTTGTGACACCAATTGAAAGAATGCTTAAGCTATTTAATTATATTAACTCTGATGGTAAAGTCGAGATAATTAATGATACAGATATTGGTGTAGTTTCTATTCCCTTAAATAATAGTTTGAAAAATAATATTTCTGAAAAGATACCAGAATGCGAAGCTGAGTTTTTAGCTAAATCAAATGATGATGAAATTTATTCCTTGAGTTTTAGACAGATAAAATCCCCTTTATTGATTAATGGTTTTAATGAAAGGGCACTGAGAAATATTGAGAGCAGCATAAATAGGCAATATAAACAGGAAATTGTAAAGATTTCGGATTTTCAAAAATATAATTCTATTCCGGATATTAATTCAGAGACAAGTACCATAGTTCCTGGTTCCTCAGTAGGTGTACAGTTATCTGCAGGAGATGCTAACGTGCTAACTATTGGAACAGCTACCTACTGTAAAGGTGAGTACTTATTAGCTTTCGGTCATCCTTTTCTGCATTCCGGAGATGTT
Source organism: uncultured Atribacterota bacterium (assembly GCA_964404675.1). Lineage (GTDB taxonomy): Bacteria > Atribacterota > Phoenicimicrobiia > Phoenicimicrobiales > Stramentimicrobiaceae > CAZWUL01. Next base: position 27,274 of record CAYOLB010000294.1, read on the forward strand.
TCTTATTTATTATCTGCAGTTTACATATACCACAGTTTTCCCAGTATTGTAATGCCATTTAAGTTAGGTTTCCCTTATAAGTTAGCAGGTATGGTTATACAGGATAGAGATGCCGGGATTTTGGCTTTTTTAAATAATTTTCCAAAGGTAGTATCATGTAAAGTGAGTGTTGGTGATATTGATAAAAATATTAATATTCAAAGGGGAACAAAAATAGTTACTCAAAATGACTTAATAGAGAGCATTACCAGTGCCTTGATAATCGAAGCAATAGATAAGACAATTAATAGGATAGGACAGGGGACAGCAACCGTGCATCTTGAATTGCTTGCGGAAGAACCTGATGGGGAAATGATATATGAAAACATGTTTTTCAGTAAAGATGATATTGCAATACAATGTAGTAGCGATTTTGAGGAAATAATGGATTTAGTGACGAATAACTATGGGGAAACGATTACCTTAAGTGAGATAAAAGTTGACATTAAAATAAGTGAAGATAATAAAAGTGCAATGATAACCGATGTCAAATTAAATAAAGAAGAATATCTACCAGGGGATATCATTGAAGCGGACATAATTATTAAACCATTTCGGAAACCAGAGGAAAGTAAATCTATAAAGCTTGAATTGCCTGATAACATGGAATCAGAAGAAGTAATATTAATTATCAGGGGAGGTACTTCAAGAGATTCACTAAATGATAAATCAGCCATATCTCAAGAGAAAGAAAAATACCTATTAAGTGGATGGGAAGACATTAAAAAGCAATTTCAAGAAAAAGTCAAGAATAATCAGGTTGTTGCTGAATTAATTCCCATAAATCAACAAGAGCAAATATCATTAACCAATGAAGATAAATTGGTAGAGTCAACTAATAATGAAATAAAAAGAATTGTGGATACTAATTTTATTATTGAAGGATATCATGAAACATATCTGAGTATTAAAAATGGAAAAAATAAAAATAAGGATAGAGATTTATGAGTAATATAGCTATAATAGCTGCAGCAGGAAACGGAGAAAGATTTCATTGTCACCATAGTAAAATGCTGGCAAAGATATTAGACAAACCAGTTCTTTCATATACATTAGATCAGTTTGAAAATTCAGAAGTAATTGATGAAATAGTATTAGTTGTTCATCAAAAAGATATAAAATGTGTTAAGGATGAAATTATAAAAAAATATGATTATAATAAACTTTCTGCCATTGTATTAGGTGGGATGAGCAGACAAGAGTCGGTATATCTTGGTTTGCAGTCAATTAAGAAGAAAGATGGTATTGCCTGTATTCATGATGGTGCTAGACCTTTGGTAGAAAAGTGGATGATTGAAGAAACTATAAAAATGACTGATTCGTACGATGGAACAATTATGGCAGTTCCAGTAATTGAAACAATAAAGAGAGTGTTTTTGCAGGATTACCTGGTAGAAAAAACGGTAAATCGTGATGAATACTGGATTGTACAAACTCCACAGACTTTTAAATTAGATTATATAAGGGAAATGTATCAAAAGGCACAAAAAGATGGCTTAAAGGCTACTGATGATGCATCAATAGTTGAACACTATGGTGGAAATGTCAGAATTGTTTTAAGTACAAGAGAGAATATCAAGATAACTACATCTGTTGATATGGTGTTAGCAGAAATATTACTAAAAAAACGCCTTAAACAAAAAAATGATTAAACTGAGAAGTTATGCAAAAATAAATCTCTACCTAGATGTAGGGGAAAAATTAAGTAATGGCTATCATAATATTGAGACATTGTTTCAAACAATTGATTTATTTGATGAAATAAGAATAGAAAAATTAGATAAACAAATATACCAAATAAAATGTAATAATTCCGAAGTACCAATTGATAAAAATAGTTTAGTTTATCGAACAATTGAAATGATCCTGAGCGAAGAAAAATATGGAGTTGCAATATCTATAGATAAAAAAATACCATTAGCTGCAGGTTTAGGTGGGGGATCATCAAATGCTGCATCCATATTGCTTGGTATCTGCAAATTATTTGATTTGAACATTAAAAAGGAAGCTATGTTAACCATGGCAACTAGTTTAGGTATGGATATTCCATTTTTCTTGGAAAGGGGGACTGTTTATGCCAGGGGAAGAGGTGAAGTACTGTTCCCACTTAAAGTAGAAGAAACCGCATTACAGTTAGTCTTAGTTAATCCAGGTATTAAGATATCGACAAAATGGGCATATCAAGTATTCGATGAAGAGAACAGAGATAGTACTCAGGAAAATAAAGTAGATATTTTAAAACATATAAGACGAAAAAAAATAATATCGTTATCTGAAATAAGTGAATATGTATATAATAGATTTGATGCAATTATATGTAAAGAATATCCGATAATTAAAGAGATTAAGGATAGATTACTGGAATTGGGAGCAATTTCTGCTACAATATCCGGGAGTGGTCCCACAGTATATGGGATTTTAAATAACGAGAATAAAGCAGATTATGCTTATAAAATATTAAAAAAAGAATATCCTTTTGTATCTAAAACAACGACTGTAAGAGCAAAGAAAATATTTTTTTGAAAATAATTATCAATATAATCTCAAGGAGCATACATAATAAATGAAAGTTGGTTTTGGCTATGATATACATCGACTGAAAAAAGGAGAAAAGCTTATTTTAGGAGGGGAAGAAATATCCTATGCAAAAGGTCTAGAGGGCCACTCTGATGCAGATGCAATTTTACATGCATTAATGGATGCCTTATTAGGTGCTTCTGGTCAGGAAGATATAGGGGTTCTTTTCCCGGATAATGAGCCAAAATATAAAAATATTTCAAGCGTACATTTGCTTGCAGAAGTAAAAAGGCTGCTGGATAAGAAAAAATATGATATTAGTAATATAGATATCACAGTAGTCTTGGAAAAGCCAAAGATATCTCCATATTATAGTAAAATGAGAAATAATATTGCCAATGTATTGCAACTGCCTATAGAAGACATTAATATAAAGGCTTCCACGAATGAAGGAATAGGAACGATAGGTAAAGAAGAAGCAATTGCTGTATTTTGTGTTGTATTGCTAGAAAAAAAATGCTAATGAATTTATAATTACTATTGTAAATGCTATAAAATGGAATTCTGTAATATATAATTAAATTATTTAGCAATAAAAAATAAAAGGAGAGGTAAAAATGAATCAGAAAGACCAGGAAAATATTAATAATAGTGAAAATAATAGTGAAAACCAAAAATTATATCCACATCAATTGCCATTAACGACATTATTTACCTGGTTTATTGGTATCTTGAATGGTAAGGCATGGGAGTATTTGGGATTGATGATGAACCCTGAAACAAAAGAAGTAAACCAGGATTTGCAAAAAGCAAGAATATCGATAGATAGTATAGAATTCTTATTTGAACAAATCAAAGGCGAACTTCAAAAAGATGAAAACGTTCAGCTAGAAAACCTTTTGGCAAATTTACAAATGAATTTTGTAGAAAAGACTAAAGAAAGCAATCAGAAAAAGGAAAATAAGGAAAATAAAAATAAATAATAATTAAAATTATCTATTCTTATGGGAAGCTACCGGAGAAGGAGTGTATTTATGACTATTAAGTCAAGATTGAAAAAAAATTTCTGCTATGAAGTATTGCTTATTTTATTTATTTGTTTTGTTTTTACTAACATTTCTTCCATGGCTCAAGATGCCAGAAAATATTATGAAGATGCATACCAATTTTTTTCTCAGAAAGAGTATCAAAAGGCTGAAGAAAATTATCTTAAGGCTATTGAGTTAGATCCAAATTTTGAAGATGCTCATTATTGGCTGGGAAAAGTTTATCGTCAATCAGGACAATATGATAAAGCTGTTCCTCAATGGATCGAAGTTTTAAAAATTAATCCCAGAAATCCTTATGCCTTTAGATATTTGAATGAGAGTTTTCGTGGGACACCACATGTACAGAATGGAGATGCTGATGATTACTATCATAAAGCTCTAGAGATGCTGGAGATTTCAGAAGATGTATTCCTAAATGAAAACCAATATAATAATGTAACCCTACTACAAGTTACTCCATATTTTAAAAAGGCAATTGAATTAAATGAAGGCTTGATAGGTGCTCATTATTGGCTAGCGGAGGTTTATTATGCTTTATCAGAAAAAATAAGCTGGCAGTATACCTCTATGGCAATTAATAGTTTTGAAAAAGCAATACAGATTGAGGAAAAAAAGGAAAATATTTTTCAAAGGCCATCTGAATACTGGTGTTCATATCAGGAATTAATAGGGATATTTCAATCATTAGGATTAAATGAAAGAAGAGATAATTTATTAAATAAATTACACGAGGTAAAAAGTAAACCTTATCAAGAAGTATTGAAGAATGCAGGATATGAAGATTATGGTTACCCCGATAGTATTGAAATAATCAAAGACAACAAAGAACTAATTGAGCTATGGGAGTATATTGAAGAGGGAAAAGTTTTCAGGGTTGTCGATAAAGAAATAGTGGGTGAAGAGATAACCTATGAACAACATCCACAAGAAACTACTGTAACCGAGGAATACATTGAAGAGGAAGTTGTGGATGATGAAGACGAATTGTAGAGAAAAAATAGAAGATAAAAATAATACTAAAAATGTGCGTATAGGTATAATGGGCGGAGTGTTTGATCCCATCCATATAGGTCACCTTTTTACTGCAGAAGAAGCTAGGATAAATTATTGTTTGGATAAAGTAATATTTGTGCCTTGCTTAAATCCCACACATAAAAGAAATGACCAGGTGACAGATGTCAGGCATCGTCTAAAAATGTCTTATCTTGCAACTGACAGTAATCCATATTTTGAGGTTTCAAAAATAGAAATTAATCGTTCCGGACCATCTTATACTATTGATACGATAAAAGAGTTTCGTAGGATTTATGGATGGGATGCAAAGATATTTTTTATAACAGGTGCCGATGCTTTTTTAGAAATAGAAACATGGTATAAGAAAGAAGAATTACTAACAATGTGTCAATTTGTAGCTGCAACAAGACCTGGCTATGATCTACACAAATTAAATAATAATTTTAAAGAAATATTAAAGATAATGGAAATTCCTTTATTGGCAATTTCATCAACTGATATAAGAAATAGGATTAGAAATGGTTTAAGTATTAAATATATTGTTTTAGAAGAAGTAAGAGATTATATTTACAGAAATAAATTATATTTATAAAAAAATAAATTATTGGGATAAAGTATTATTAATGAATTCAGATTTACAGCAGATTGATTCTTATTTAAAAAAACATCTAAGTAAAGACCGTTACCAGCATTCTTGGCAGGTTAGCAATTTGGCAGGGAAAATTGCAAGCTATTATAAGGTATCTTCTGAAAAAGCTAAGTTATTGGGATTAATTCATGATTGTGCGAAAGATTTTTCAAGATATAAGCTAAAAATATTTATAAAAAAGTATAATATTAATTTGACTAAAACTGAGGAAAATATTCCAGGTTTATGGCATGCCTATGTAGGAGCTGAAATGGCAAGATATCTGTTTAATATCCAAGATGCAGAAATCTTAGACGCAATTAAGTACCATAGCACTGCCTCTAGGAAATTGACTTTGTTAGGGAAAATTCTCTACATTGCAGACAAAATTGAACCAGACAGAAAAGAGGCAAGCTTAAACAATGCAAGAAAAATGATTTGGGATGATATTGATTTAACCATGTTAGAATTACTTAATCAGGAGCTAAAAAGTCTTATTTGTAGAAATTTAATTATTCATCCTGAAACCTTGTATACAAGGAACAAAATTTTAAATGATAAAGGTATAGTTTAAAGGATGAGCAGAGTAGAGAGAAAAAAAAGACTAATTAAAAAAGGCAAAAAAAAGTATTTGCAAATATCTGTCCTTATTATATTAGTGATTATTTGTTTTGGTTTTTTATATTTATTTAATATATTCCCCTTTGGGTCTGATATTTTAGCACATGAGAGACTAAATATTCTGGCTGTGGGAACTGACACTGTTGAAAGTAAAGGAAGGGCAGATACAATATTCATATTGAGCCTGTCCCCTAAAACAAAAGATACAATATTATTTTCTATTCCTAGAGATACAAGGGTAATGGTACCAGGCAGAGGAATGGACAAGATAAACCATGCATTTGCTTATGGCGATATTGAATTATTGCAAGAAACAATTGAGAATTTTATGGGAATCTCGATTCATCATTATGGAGTAGTTGATTTCGAAGGGTTTCAATATATAATTGATGCCTTGGGTGGTGTCAAGATTAATGTTGAAAAAGATATGTATTATGTAGATCAAGCAGGCTCTTTAAAGATCAATCTACATAGTGGAGAGCAAGTTTTAGATGGGCAAGGGGCATTAGACTATGTAAGGTTCAGATTTGATCAACTTGGTGACTTGGGAAGAATAGAGAGACAGCAAAAACTTATTAATGCAGTAATAGATAAAGTTATGAACTTTGATATAATGGTTAAATTGCCAAATATAGTTTCAAGCTTGACAGAATATATCAAAACAAATATGAAGCCAAATGAAATAATAACCCTGGCAAGATTATTAAAGGAAATTGATAGAAATAAAATATGGATTGAAACTATAAAAGGGGAACCGCAATACATAGACCGGGTAAGTTATTTAGTTGTGGATGCGGAAAAAGTGCAAAATCGTGTTAAATATTTAATTGAAAACAAACAGAGAGGGCTTAGTGTGGAAGTACTTAATGGTAATAAGATGCCTGGTATAGCTCACAGTGTAGCAAATAAGTTAGCAGAATTGGGATTCAACGTTGTAAATGTAGATAATGCTGATAGCTTTGATTATCAAAAAACAGTTTTAATTATTTATTCTAAAGAAGTACAAATAGATGATTACATCAAACAGTACCTTGGAGATATTGATATTATCAGGAAGGAACAACCGCAGAGTGAAGTAGATATGACTATAATAATAGGTAAGAATATGCTATACTAAACCAGTGTAATTTATGTTTTAAAGCAAGATAACTAGAAAAAAACATTGGGATAGCAGGTAAACCAGACATCTATTGATAATACTAAAGTATATTATTTTTATTTTAAGTAAATTGAAAATATAAAGAAGGAGCAGCATGATTGTATAAAAAGGTTAAAGATTTAACGTTATTCTTGGCCAAATTATTAGATGAAAAGAAAGCACAAGATACTATTATCCTTGATATTAAGAAAATTTCTTTTATAGCTGATTATTTTATAATTACAACGGCACAATCTCCAGCTCACTTGAAAGCACTTTTTAAGTTTGTTCTTGAAAACATTAAGGACAAAAATATTAATAGAAACGTTAAGTGCGAGGGAAGTCCCCAAACAGGATGGATATTAATCGATTGTGGTGATGTTGTAATTCACATATTTTCTGAAAGTAAAAGAAATTATTATAATTTAGAGTATATTTGGCAGGAAGCAAAAAGAGTCTCTTTATAGAATTGTATTTAAATATGTTTAATAACTTTATAAAAATAGGTAGTTTCGGAAATTAGTACCGAAGAATTATGAAGGGGGTCAATTATGGGTGCTACTAATAAAAATACTGGTCAATGGCTTTTTGGATTAATTATTCTTATTATTGGCATTATATTTTTACTAGAAAATATTTTTGGCTTTAAGATATGGGAAAGTATTTGGTTATTCTGGCCTGTCATTTTTATATTATGGGGATTGGTAGAAATCTTTCAGAAAAAGTCTATTTTCTTTGGTGTAATACTACTTGCTATTGGTGTAATCTTTATAGCAAAAAACTTCGATCTTTATTTGATATCTGAATCAGTCTGGAGATTCTGGCCAGTCATAATTATTGCCGTAGGAATCGATCAAATATTTAAAAGACCTGAAGTAGGTTATTTTAAAGGAAATACAAAAACTCGAAAAGGGAAAAAGGAAACAGTTATTCAGGATGATGAAATTATCTAAATTGGAAAATATTTTTCAGATTGGTAAGACAAAATGATTGGTACAATTGTAAATAGTCTGGCAATTGTTGTAGGTTGTTTTCTAGGTTTAATATTAAAAGGACGATTCCCCGATAGATTAAGAATAATACTCTTTCAGGGTATAGGATTAACTACATTAATGATTGGAGTTCAGATGGCTATTCAGGGGACAAAAGTCTTACCTATTATTTTATCACTGGTAATAGGCGGGATAATTGGAGAGACTATAGATATTGAGAAAAGACTAGACCAGCTTGGCAATAGAATAAAAAAATTGTTTAAGAACCAAAAAGGTAAAGAGAGCTTTACGGAAGGCTTTATTACTGCCAGCTTACTTTTTTGTGTAGGTTCTATGGCAGTTATGGGGGCAATAGAAGAGGGAATAAGTGGTAATCCAGATATCCTATTAGCAAAATCAGCCCTGGACGGAGTATCTTCGATAATTTTTGCTGCCTCATTGGGTATAGGAGTTTTGTTCTCTGCTGTCCCTGTTTTTGTTTATCAAGGCACTGTTACACAAATTGCTTATTTAATTAAAAATTATATTACCGCAGATATGATTAATGAAATGACTGCTGTTGGAGGAATACTAATTATCGGTTTATCTTTAGGTATTTTAGAAATAAAAAAAATAAAAGTAGGTAATTTATTACCATCTCTAATAATTATACTTATTTTTACATCTATAAAAATATGAAAGTATTAAAGGTTTGACATAATTATTGGTTTTTACAAATTAGATTAAGAAAATAGAAAGAGTATGAAGGAGAATTTGAATGGCAAATTATGAATCAGTATCTTACTTGAGAGAACAAAAACAAGAAAATCTTAAAAATAAAAAAGTATTGGTAAGGGTTGATTTCAATGTTCCATTAGATGAAAATTTGCAAGTTAGTGATGATACCAGAATTATTAAAGCCCTGGATACCATAAAATACCTTTTATCAGCGGAATGTATATTAATTCTTATGAGTCATTTAGGAAGACCAAAGGGAAAAGTTGTTGAAAAAATGAGGATGGATCCTGTTGGTAAATATTTAGCGAATTTGTTAAAAAAGGAAGTTATTAAGCTTGATGATTGCATTGGAGATAATGTAACAAGTGCGGTGTCAAAATCAAAGCCTGGTGATATTATTTTATTGGAAAATTTAAGGTTTCATGAAGAAGAAGAAAAAAACGATAGTGATTTTGCACAAAAGCTAGCTTCTATAGCAGATATATATGTGAACGATGCGTTTGGTGCTGCTCATAGGGCACATGCTTCAACTGCTGGCATTATTAAGTATTTACCGTCTTTTGCAGGTTTTTTAATGGAAAGAGAAGTCAAATCTTTAAACAAACTACTTACTAACCCTGAAAAACCTTTTGTTGCAATAATTGGAGGAGCAAAAGTTTCAGGAAAGATTGAGGTGTTGGAAAGCTTAGTAAAAGTATGTGATGTCCTATTAATCGGTGGGGGAATGGCTTACACTTTTTTAGCTGCCAAGGGATATAATGTAGGTAAATCTATTTTAGAAAAAGATTTGATCGATTATGTAAAAAAAATCAATGAGGAAGCTGAAGAGCAAAATACTGAGATTGTAATACCTATAGATTCTATTATGGCCAGAGAGTTCAAGGAAGATGCAAAAAGTCTTAATTTACCAACAGACAAAATAGAATCAGATATGATTGGTATGGATATAGGAGAATCTACTGTAGAGTTGTTTAAAAAGAAAATAGAAAATGCCAAAACAATATTTTGGAATGGGCCTTTGGGGGTTTTCGAAATGGAAAAATTCTCTAAAGGTACAAATCAAATTGCCCAAAAGATAGCAAGTTTGGGTAATGATGTTTTTTCAGTTATTGGTGGAGGAGATTCAATAGCTGCTATTAATAAGATTGGTTTGTCTGATAAAATTTCTCATATATCTACAGGTGGAGGAGCCTCGCTGGAATTTTTAGCAGGGAAAAACCTTCCAGGATTAGAGGCATTAAAGGGAAAAGAGCATAACAAAGAGTAAATAAGAAAACTTAAAAATTTTATTGGTTTATAAAGTTTCCTATTTTATGGTTGTGATGCTTACTGTAAAAAAGTAGTTTTGAATATATAAATAATAATGGATAGACAGATGTCTATCCATTATTATTTTTGAGAGATATATAAATAATTATAAGAATAAGATTTTTTGTTTTTTCCATATTTACACTATTTATAATTAGGATGAAAGGAATGATGAATATTGACAAAGAAAAATAATGTTGTATAATTTAGATACCCTAGGGGGGTATAATGATTTATGTCAAAACATGAAAATATTGATGAATTAAACAAAATTAAAATATTACAGCGTCTAAAAAGAATAGAAGGACAAATCAGGGGAATACAGGGAATGTTGCTTGATAACCGCTCCTATGAAGAAATATTGATGCAGGTATCAGCAGTAAAATCAGCACTAAATAGAGTTAATAAATTAATCTTAGAGGAAAAAGTTAATTCATGTTTTAATTATTCTGAGGAAATATATCTTCCTCAGAGTGCCCTTGATGAGATTATAGAGTTAATAAACAGATTTGTAAGGTAAATTGACATAGTTTTATATTTTATCCTATAATTGGGCGAAAGAAATACCTGGAAAGAAGGTTTATATTATGTTATGTCAGATGTGTAAAAAAAATGAAGCGACTATAAAGATAGTAAAAGTTGTCGGAATGAGCAAAACAGAGATTAATGTTTGTAGTGAATGTGCCAATTATCTTTTGGGAAGCACTATTTCATCAATATCGTTTTCTCAAAATAGCATAAATGAGATTTTAGGTAATCTATTAAATGCATTCTATAAATACAGCGAAGAGGATAATTATAGTTCACAAGAAATTGTTCTCAAATGTGCTAATTGTGGTCTAACATATAATGAATTTGTAAAAACTGGTAAACTAGGTTGCAATAAATGCTATGAAACATTTACAAAGCAAATAAAACCACTTTTAGATAGATTACATGGTAAGAGTGAGCATGTAGGTAAGATACCGAATAAGGTTAAAGTTCGAATTGATAGATTGCAAAAAATTAAAAAAATAAAAGAGGAATTGCAGAAAGCAGTATCAAAAGAAGAATACGAAAAGGCTGCAAAATTGAGAGATAAGATTATTGAGGAAGAAAAAAAAGTTGGAACTAAAGGGAATGAATGATAACAATGGTAAATTTATTAAGGAATTAAGGGATTCAACGGCTCAGTGGGTAAAAGGATATGGTCCTAAAAATCATATCGTTGTTAGCTCAAGAATAAGGTTAGCTAGAAATATTAAAGATATCCCTTTTCCTGTTAAAGCCAGTGATAAACAATTAGAAATAGTTTTAAAAAAAATTGAAAAAATAGTAAAAGATAAAAAGGACTTTGCAAATTTTAAAATTATTAAAATTGATAAATTGTCATCAATACCAAGAAATTTTCTAATTCAGAAAAGATTAATTAGTATAGCACTGGCGTCAGTTGATAGACTAAACAGTGCGCTTATTTATGATCCTGAAGAGATTAACAGTATAATGATAAATGAAGAAGACCATTTGCGATTACAATGTATGCTACCAGGTTTTCAGTTGCAGAAAGTGTGGGAATTGATTAATCAGTATGACAATAAGATAGAAGAAGAAGTTGAATATGCCTTTGATGAGTTACACGGCTTTCTTACTTGTTGCCCTACTAATGTCGGGACCGGGTTAAGAGCTTCTGCAATGCTTCATTTGCCTGCTTTAATAATTTTAAATCGCTTAAATGAATTATTAAAATCAATATCAAATAAGGGGTATGCAGTAAGAGGGTTTTATGGAGAAGGTACTGATTTTCAGGGGAATCTGTTTCAAATATCAAACCAGACAACATTGGGTTTAAGGGAAATGGAAATTATTGAAAAGCTGGAGAGTGTTGTAGAAAACTTAAATAATAAAGAGCAAGAAGCGAGAGAAGAGTTAATGATAAAAGCGAAGAAAAAAATTGAAGACCAGGTTATGCGGTCATATGGAATACTAACAAATGCCAGGATTATCTCAACATCTGAAGCAGTAAATTTATTATCAAATATCAGGTTTGGAATAGAAATGGGAATATTGGTCAAGATAGGTTATGATACAATAAATCGTTTAATGACAATCATACAACCAGGATATTTGCAACTAATAAAAGGTAAGAAGATGAATCAGATGGAAAGAGGCGAAGCCAGGGCAGACCTTGTCAAGGAGTTACTAATTTGATATAAAGTATTTGGATATTCTCCAAGCAGGATATTTTATTATAAGAAATTATTGTCAGTATGGAGTTTTTCGCAAAATTATAAACAAAAAGTAATTTTAGAAGATTATTAGTAAGAATAATCTAATAGGGAAGGATTGGAAGAATAGAAAATGTTTAAAAGATATACAGAAAAAGTTAGAAAAGTTATTATGATGGCACAGGAAGAAGCTGTCAATCTTAATCATAATTATATTGGTACTGAGCATATTTTAGTTGGCTTAGTAAAAGAGAATGAAGGGATTGCCGGGAAGGTATTGCGGGATGTCGGCGTAGAGCCTGACAAAATTATTGAAGAAATTGAAAAAATTGTAGGGAAAGGCGAGTACCAGGAAGTAAGTGAAATAACATTCACTCCCAGGGCAAAAAAAGTATTAGAACTAGCTTCACAGGAAGCTACTCAGTTGGGACAAAATTATATTGGGACAGAACATTTATTATTAGGATTAATCAAAGAAGGAAGTGGTGTAGCTACTAGAATCCTAAGTGAAATGGGTATCGATCTTGATAGTATCTATTCCCAAATCATGAGAATATTAATGGAAAGCGGACAGTCAGAAACAACAGCTACTGGAGGTAGTATCAGAAAAGATAGCAAGGTCCCTACTTTAGATGAATTTGGGAGGGATTTAACTGAGCTTGCCCGAGAGGATAAACTAGACCCGGTTATCGGTAGAAATAATGAGATTCAGCGAGTATTGCAGATATTAAGCCGAAGAAAGAAAAATAATCCATGCTTGATTGGTGAAGCGGGTGTTGGCAAAACTGCTATTGTAGAAGGATTAGCCCAAAAGATTGCCAGCAATGATGTGCCGGAAATACTAAAAGGGAAGAGAATTATAAGTTTAGACCTAGCATTAATAGTTGCTGGAACTAAATATAGAGGTGAATTTGAAAAACGTTTAAAGAAAATTGTAAAAGAAGTTCAAAATTCAAATGACGTTATCTTGTTTATTGATGAACTTCATACATTGGTTGGAGCTGGTGCGGCTGAGGGAGCTATTGATGCTTCAAATATTTTAAAACCGGCTTTAGCAAGGGGAGAGATACAGGCTATTGGTGCAACAACTACTGATGAATATAGAAAATATATTGAAAAAGACAAGGCATTGGAAAGACGTTTTCAACCAATATATGTTTTGGAACCATCAATTGAAGAGGCTATTCAGATATTATCAGGATTACGTGACAAGTATGAAGCCCATCACAAACTTACTATTAGTGAAACGGCCTTAGTTTCTGCAGTAAAATTAGCTGCTAGATATGTCTCAGGAAGATTTTTACCTGACAAAGCAATTGATGTTATTGATGAAGCTTCTGCAAGAGTTAAGTTAAAAAATACAGTTTATCCACCTAATGTAAAAGAGGTAGAAGACCAATTGCTAAAGATAAGAAAAGAAAAAGAAGCCGCGGTTAAATTACAAGAGTTTGAAAAGGCTGCAAAATTAAGAGACAAAGAAAGAAAGGCTATGGAACGCTATAACGAAATCAAGAAAGAATGGGAAACAGGGCGAACTAAGGATAAGATAGAAGTAACAGTTGAGGATGTAGCGGAGGTAGTTTCCACCTGGAGTGGTGTTCCTGTATATTCTCTGAAGGAAGAGGAGACAAAAAAGCTTATTCGTATGGAAGAGGAATTACACAAGAGAATCGTTGGTCAGGATGAAGCAATAAATGCAATATCAAAGGCAGTAAGAAGGGCTCGGGCTGGGATGAAAGATCCGAAAAGACCAATTGGTTCTTTTATTTTTCTAGGACCCACTGGAGTAGGCAAAACTGAACTAGCGAGGAGTTTAGCAGAATTTCTTTTTGGAGACGAAAACGCAATGATTAGTTTAGATATGTCCGAATATATGGAAAAATTTGCAGTTTCCCGTTTGGTAGGAGCTCCTCCAGGATATGTTGGCTATGAAGAAGGTGGACAGTTAACAGAAAAAGTTAGAAGACGCCCATACTCAGTATTATTGCTTGATGAAATAGAGAAAGCACACCCGGATGTTTTCAATATTCTTTTACAGATATTTGAAGATGGTAGACTAACAGATGCTCAAGGGAGAGTGGTAGATTTTAAGAATACAGTAATCATCATGACATCAAATGTTGGAGCGACCCTGATTAAAAAAGGCAAATCTTTAGGATTCAGAAGTGCTAATGAACCTGATCAAATGTCTTATAAGGATATTAAAGAAAGCGTAATGGGGGAACTAAACAAGACCTTTAGACCTGAATTTCTTAATCGTATTGATGAAGTCATTGTATTTAAGAGTTTAACAGAAAACGAAATAAAAGATATTGCGGATTTATTGCTTGGTGAAGTGAAGGAATTATTAAAAGACCAAAAAATTACAGCGACTATAAAAAGAAGTGCAAAAGAAGTATTGGCAAAAGAAGGATATGACCCTAACTTTGGAGCAAGACCATTAAGAAGGACAATTGAAAGGTTAGTAGAAAATCCAATTTCTGAAAAAATACTTGCAGGAGATTTTAAGGAAAACGACCATATCGTGGTAAAGGGTAAAAAGGGAAAGATTGTCTTTGAGAAAAGCAAAGAAAAAATCGATAAGAAAAATGAGTGAATGGTAATTTCTAACAATTAGAGAGTTAAAATAGTTCAGTAAAAATAATATGAAAAAAAATGTTAAAGAATATTACAGGTGCAAAAATTGCGATTACGAAACCCCACAATGGTTAGGACGCTGTCCCAGTTGTGGGGCTTGGAATAGTTTTATCAGTTATGAAAGAACTGAAAAAAAAACTACAAGCAATAAAGAAAGCAATTTAGCTAAACCCATTAATTTATTTAATTTTAATGATGAAATTCAGCGGTATAATTCAGGAATTACAGAATTTGATAGAGTTTTAGGAGGGGGAATAGTACTGGGTTCGCTAGTACTTATTGGTGGGGAACCTGGAATTGGGAAATCTACTTTAGCTCTGCAGGCTGCAAATAATTTTTCCCAAAATGTTGGAAAATCTTTATATATTACAGCAGAAGAATCAATCAGGCAAATAAACATGAGAGCAAATCGCTTATCCGTAAATTCGCAAAATCTTTATTTGCTTTCAGAGACTGATTTAGAAAAAATAATTGAACAGATACTTAATATTAAGCCAAAAATTGCAATTATAGATTCTATTCAAATAATCAATGACAGTACAGTATTTTCTTCACCAGGTAGCGTTAATCAAGTTAAAAGCTGTACTTCAAAATTAATGGAGATTGCTAAGAAAAATAATGTTGCCTTGATTATTATTGGTCATGTTACAAAGGGGGGTGCAATAGCAGGACCAAAAATATTAGAGCACATGGTAGATACTGTGTTATACCTGGAAGGAGAAAGATTTCATTCATTCAGACTACTGCGTTGCATAAAAAATCGTTTTGGAACAACAAACGAATTGGGAATATTTCAAATGAAAAACGAAGGATTACAAGAGGTAAAAAATCCTTCAAAGGTACTCTTATCTTCCCGAGAACAATCAATACCAGGCACGGTCACTACAGTAACTTTCGAAGGTAGCCGCCCGTTAGCAGTGGAGATTGAAGCTTTGGTCAATTCATCTTTTTTGACTAATCCAAGAAGAATAACAACAGGAGTAGATTACAATAGAGTTTCTTTAATAATTGCTGTGTTAGAAAATAGACTTGGTTTACAATTTCAATACAAAGATATTTATGTAAATGCTGCCGGTGGTATTAAAATAAGTGAACCAGCAATTGATTTGGGGATTGCCTTAGCAATTATTAGTAGTATCAAGTGTTCCGCTATTAATATGGATACTGTAGCCTTTGGAGAATTAGGGTTGACAGGCGAATTAAGGTCTGTTGGAATGAGTGAACAAAGAATAAAGGAAGCTCAAAAAATTGGATATAAGAAAATTATTATGCCTTTGGAGAATGCCAAACAATTATCTGCGTCCTTTTCTAATACAATAAAAATTGAAGGTATTTATAATGTAAAGGAGCTAATGAATGTAATAAAGCAGTCTGAGTGATATAATAAAATAAAAAAAGGATTGACAATATTTTTGTATAATTTTGACACTAAATTTGGCAAATGATATAATTTAAATGCTTTTTAACTATTTTTAGTTGTTTTCATTTATCTTATTATCCATAGGGAATTAACTTCTTTGAAAGCGATAATGGTTAAATATAAGGGAATATATTTTGAGTACTTTTTCAAAACAATATCTTTGTGGGTGTGATATTTATTGATTAAAGTAGAATAAAAAGGTGGTGATTGCTGCAAATAATAAAGCATAAAAGGAACTAATGGAAAATTGAATAAAGGAGGTATTAATTTTGTCAGGAGTATTAAGAAAAATATTTTGTGTTATTTTTATTCTGGCAGGTGGTTTTATAGGTTATGAAATAATTCCTGGCATAAGAGCCATATCAAATATAGAATTCTTAATTAATCAAAAATGGCTTTTATACATTTTATCATTTATTATAGGAAGTTTTTTTGGATTTATAATATTTATACTAAGTAACAAAAAATTAAGCTCTCTAGGTGAAAGATTCATAACCTTTTTTTTAAAAATACCTACTCAGAATATACTTTCAGGTGTTTTAGGTTTAATTGTTGGTTTAATTATTGCTAATTTGCTAGCATATTCATTGTCTTTTATTCCTTTTGTTGGTAATTATCTTCCCATAATACTTAATGTAACACTTGGCTTATTAGGAATAATTTTAGGTTTAAACAAAAGAGAAGAAAGTGTTAACTTTTATAGAAAAAGCATAGGGAGATTTAAAAAGAAAGATAAAGTCTCACAATACCAACCAAAAATATTAGATACAAGTGTTATTATTGATGGCAGAGTGGCAGATATTTGCCAAACAGATTTTTTAGAAGGAGAATTAATTATACCGAGATTTGT
Organism: uncultured Atribacterota bacterium; assembly: GCA_964404675.1. Taxonomy (GTDB): domain Bacteria; phylum Atribacterota; class Phoenicimicrobiia; order Phoenicimicrobiales; family Stramentimicrobiaceae; genus CAZWUL01. The sequence continues at coordinate 44,408 of CAYOLB010000294.1, forward strand.
ATTAAATGAGTTACAGGCTATTGCTGATTCCTCTGAACCGCTAAAAAGAAATCGGGGTAGAAGAGGTTTAGATGTTTTAAATAAAATTAATAAAATTCACATAAATAAAATCAAAATAATAAGTCAAGATTATCCAGATTTGAAAAGCGTTGATACAAAATTGATAAGGCTAGCAAAAGACCTTGATGCTAAAGTATTAACGAATGATTATAATCTTAATAAACTAGCCCAATTAGAAAATGTGTCTGTATTAAATATTAATGATCTTTCTAACGCATTAAAATCAGTAATTTTACCAGGAGAAGAATTGATAACACAGATTATAAAAGAAGGCAAAGAAACAGGGCAGGGAGTTGCCTATTTAGATGATGGTACGATGATTGTCATTGAAAACGGTGTTAAAAATATTGGAGACAAAGTTAAAGTTATAGTAACGAGTATTTTGCAAACCCCTGCTGGGAGAATGATATTTGGTAGGGTAAAAGAAAAAATAATAAACAAGAGAAATTATGATTCCAGTGAGACAAAAATATCTTATTATAATAAAAGAAACCGATGAAAAACAAAGAATTTTTGCTGATTAAACTCGATTAATATTTAGAAATGGGGAGATAGAATTGGTCTTAAAATTGTATAATACTTTAGGCGGGAAGAAAGAAGAATTCCTTCCTTTAAAGGAAGGAAAAGTAGGTATGTATGTTTGTGGTCCAACGGTTTATGATTTTTTTCATATCGGTAATGCCAGGCCCTTTTTAATGTTCGAAGTTTTAAGAAGGTATTTAATATTTAAAGGATTTAAAGTAAAATATGTTACAAATTTTACTGATATTGATGATAAAGTAATTAAAAAGGCAAATGAGCTTGGAATAGATTTTTCGGAAGTTGCAAAACGATTTATAAAAGAATATTTTAAAGATGCTGATTGTTTAAATATAGGTAGGGCTGATGTTTATCCTCGTGCTACTGATCATATAACTGACATAATTGATTTTATTAAGAGATTAGAAGAGAAGGGATATGCCTATTCAGTTGATGGGGATGTATTTTTTGATGTTAGTCGTTTTAAGGAATACGGGAAGCTATCAAAACAAAATTTAGATGAGATTAGAGCTGGAGAAAGAGTTGAACTCGATGAAAGAAAAAGAAATCCATATGATTTTGTATTATGGAAAAAGGCCAAAAAAGATGAACCTTATTGGGATAGCCCATGGGGTTATGGAAGGCCTGGTTGGCATATTGAATGTTCAGTAATGTCTCGAAAATATCTGGGGGAGAGTTTTGATATACATGCTGGAGGCGCTGATTTAATATTTCCCCACCATGAGAATGAAATTGCTCAAAGCGAGGCTTTGAGTGGGAAAATGTTCGCTAAATATTGGTTGCATAATGGTTATTTAAAAATTGATAATAAAAAAATGTCTAAATCACTTGGAAACATTTTAAAGATAAGAGAACTTTGTCAGAATTATGATGGTTCAGTTATTCGACATTTTTTACTTTCTGCACATTATAGGAGTCCACTGAATTTTTCAGTAGAACAGATTGACCAATCAAAGAATAGCATGGAGACCCTAAATAATATTATTTACAATATCCAATTTTTAATAAGACAAGCTAGTCTCAGTGAAAAAAATGATTTTGAAGAAAAAGAATTGTTAAATATTAAATCAAAAATGGAAAAAATGTTTATAAAAGCAATGGATGATGATTTAAATACCCCTGTGGCATTGAGTACATTGTTTGTACTGGCCAAGAGTGTTAACAAATACTTAAATAATAATAAGGATAAAAATGGAGCTGTCTTGACTGAGATATTGGATTTTTATGAGAAATATGGTTCTCAGATTCTTGGATTTGAAGATATATCAAAAAAAGGACAAGCTAAGGAAATAAAAAATACAGAAATTGAGGAAATGATAAAAGAGAGGGAAATAGCCAGAAAAAATAAAGATTGGGAAAGTGCAGATAAAATAAGAGAAGAATTGAAAAACATGGGTATTGTTTTAGAGGATACAAAAGAAGGAATGCGTTGGAAAAAGGCTTGACTATATTGAAAAGCCTAGTCTATAATTTAATAAAATTTTCCAACTTAGTATTTCTCAAAAATATATAATGAAGAACATTGCTATTTCTTGATAGAGGTGTTCAATTGGATGTTTTTGTGAAAGAAAATATTAATGCTTTTCGTAACTACAATGACCGAGTATTGGTAAATATGGCTAATGCCGGTAATTATTTAGCTGAAGAATACATAATTAATAAGTATAAAAAAATGGTAAAAATGAAGGCCAGGGCTTATTTTTTAGTAGGAGCAGATAAAGAAGACTTAATTCAAGAAGGAATGATTGGCTTATATAAGGCAGTTAGAAGCTATGATAATTATAAAATGCCTTCTTTTAAGATGTTTGCAGAAATTTGCGTAAACAGGCAGATTATAACAGCTGTAAAAATGGCTACAAGAAAAAAACATAAGCCGTTGAATTTTTCCATATCATTAAACCAACCGATTTGTTATAATGATTCTGATAAGACATTACTGGATATTGTTAGTGATGTGAATACTAATGATCCAATGTGCCTTTTTATAACTCAAGAAAAATTTAGTGAAATAAAATCAAAATTACAAGAAATTCTTTCTAAATTAGAAATAAGGGTATTAGAATCATACCTTGAAGGCAAGACATATAAGGAAATTGCCTCAGAGATTAATAAAAGCGTTAAGTCTATCGACAATGCTATACAAAGAATTAAATCAAAACTGGGATTTGCTAATAAATTAAATTGACTCTAAGAAAAAAAACAATTATAATGTTGAATGTTGCCGGTGTAGCTCAGCTGGTAGAGCAGCTGATTTGTAATCAGCAGGTCATCCGTTCGAATCGGATCATCGG
>CAYOLB010000295.1:0-1602 GCA_964404675.1 uncultured Atribacterota bacterium
TGTCGATATGTGTGTCATATAAGCATGTGTCGAGTTATGATATTTAGGTTAAATTTACTATGAGGTAGCCTAAGATTTTCTAGCCAATTCCTTTAACAGGGCGCGAACTTCTGTTGAAGAACGTATATTAAATCTTGACCCGGAAATCCCTTGTCCCACCTTAATAGAATAAGCTGTATCAGGTAAGTAAGAAAAAGTAACTTCGTCTGACCAGTCATCACCTATAGCCAGAATAAAGTCCCAATCTTTCTCTGATATCCATTGATAAGCAGTAAGCCCTTTATTAATCCCAGCAGGTTTAATTTCAATTACTTTTTCTCCATGATTAATCTCTAAATTCAGATTGGAGGTAAGATGAGTTAGAGAATCAACAAGTTCCATGGCACGGGTACGTCCAAAACTTGGATCTGTCTTGAGATAATGCCAGGTTAATGAATATTGTTTCTCCTGAATGAAAGAGCCAGGGGTACGATTGGTGTACAATTCAAGGATTGGTTTAATCTGATCCTTCCATTCCTTTCTGTGTGGTTCAAGGCTTTCCCATTTATTTGAATTCTTTCTCAACCAGGCACCATGTTCCGCGATGAAGTCCACTTTTGCATCTTTAAACCATTTATCCAGAAAATCTTTTTCTCTTCCGCTAACAATTACAACCTTATTTTTTTTATCTTTATTTAGTAAATTAATTGTCTCAATTACATCCTTTGAGGGTTTGCCCTGTCTAAACCTAAATTGATTTGGAATAAGAGTCCCATCATAATCAATTAAAAATAGTCTCTGATTGCTTTGTTTGTATTTTTTTATAATTTTTAGTCTGCTTTTGGGGGACAAATATCTGGCGGTAAGATTTTTTTGCTCATTTTTTAATTTAACCAGGTTTTCTTTAAAATCCTCTGCCCATTTTTTGACATCATACTCCTTTAAACGTTTTTGCATGTCAGAGATTCTTCTTTGCTGCTCTTTTTCTTCCATATTTAAGGCATACTTTAAAGACCATGAAATTTGGGTACGGTTGTTTGGGTTAACAATAAGAGCTTCTCCCATTTCATTGCCAGCCCCTGCCATTTCACTGAGAATAAGAACACCATTTGCATTTTTTTTGGTTGCAATGTATTCCTTGGCAATGAGATTCATTCCATCTTTAATAGGTGTTATCAGGGCAACATCAGCCAGGTAGTACAATGCAGTTAATTCATGAAAGGGTAATGAGCGATATAAGTATGAGATTGGTGACCACCCTAATTTCCCAAATTTTCCATTAATGTAACCAATCATTTCATCGATACGTTGTTTTAATTGTTGGTATTGAGTAACACCAGTACGAGAAGGAACAGCTACCAGAATCATAATTACTTTTTCCCAATATTCCGGATTATCTTCTAAAAATGTTGCATAAGCATCAAGGCGTTCCAATATTCCTTTTGTATAATCCAATCGATCAACTGAGATAATAATTTTATAATTTTTAGTATTTTTTTTCATTTTTTGAATTTCTAATGCAGTCTGCTTTTGTTCAGAAGAATTATTGAATCGTTCAAAGTCAATTCCCATTGGGAAAGAATCTACCTTAATCATTCGGTTTTGATAATTAATATAACCCAG
>CAYOLB010000296.1:0-2538 GCA_964404675.1 uncultured Atribacterota bacterium
GGGTGGAAATATAAGGGGTTTCAGGAGTAGGTAATACAAAACCATTACCAAACCAAAAATGGCATTATTTCCACCCTAATTATTAAGGTTAAAAATTATTGTTACACATTATTATGAAATAAATTCGTATATATAAGTGAAGGGGTAGAAAATACTTGACAATTATATTTTTGGAGTTACACTTAACATAATTGTAAATCATTATTAAATATTAATTGAGTAGAAAAAAAGAATTCAAATATTACTACAACAGGTATGCAATACCATTAAAAGAGATTGCAAAAAGTCTATCCTATAGAGTTGCTAGAAGAAGTGATGATGAGGACTATTTCCAGCAGGGATTTCTAAGAGTATTAAAATTTTACAATAATGATTATGAAAAATTAGAAAATGCCTATAGCTATGTACTTAAATCCGCAAAAAGATTTATGGCGGATATGGGCCGGGAAACCGGGAAAAAAACAAAAGACCCCTATAAAGACTATTATAAAAATTATCAGGATCCCAAAACATTAAGCATAAATACTATTGCCCCGGAGTATGATGATTATATTAATTATGAAAAAGAAGATAAAAGTAATTTAAAACCAGAGCTTATATCAAAAAGAAATGATTTTGATGATATAGAGCTTAAAATATATTTAAAGGATTCCATAAAGGATAAGCAAAAACTGGGGGCAGTTTTAGGCTTACTAGGGGGTTTTACAAAAAAAGAGATTGCCCGGGAATATAGAGTAGCCAGAAAAACAGTTTATAATTGGTTTAAAGAACTAAGGAAAATATTAAATAGGGAATATTTTTATAAGCATGAAACACCACATAGCAACCCGGAATATGAATATCCCAAACAGATATTAAATTGCATAGATTGCCTTAAGAGTCAACGCAGTTGTAAGACCTGTATAATTCCAGAGATCGCAGGGACACAAAAACAATATATAGGCTATTGTAAGGAATGCAAAAATCATAATTTATGTACAGCCTGTAAGCTAGGGAAACTAGAAAAATATAATAAAAACCAACTAGAAAACGAAACCAGGCTATGGACTCTATTTAAACAAAACCCAACTTCATATAACAGGGGCAGGAATAAAAAAATAACTTTTGTCGAGTGGTGGCACGATATGAAAATGGGCCGGGTTATTGCTTTTAACGAGCCCACAAATTTTGATTTTCTATCGTATAAAAAACAGTTAGAGATAAGAACCCAAAATGCAAAAAAAGAGGATCGGTTATTTGAAATAAAAGAAGATTCAAATAATAGGGGTACTGATAAGAAATTCTATCAGGAAGTAAAAAGATTAAATCCAACCGTTAAATGGTCTAAAAGATATAGAGATAATATTCTACAAAAATACAATATAGATTTATGGGGATAGTTATAAAAACAATAATAATATATAGGGGGAATTAAACCATGACAAAGCTTTTAACAAAAAAAGAATTATTTGATGATTTGGGGAAGTATTTTGCTATAAAATATGGATTCGAAAACCTAACAGAAAGAATATTTTATCATTATATTTCTATAGGTTTAATCGAAGTGGGAAAACAGGAAAGAGGGGGCAGGCGAGGATCAACTTCATATTACCCACAAAATACCGCTGGAATTATCTATTTAATTGAATCCCTAAAAGATAGGGGCTTTACCCTGGGGGAAATAAAAGAATACCTGGACTTGCTTAAACTTGACAACATAGAGAAAATCAAGAGCTTAAAGACTGAATATGATATGTTTAAAAAGCAAATAGGGCTTTACCAGGGTATAACAAACGATATCCGGGAAACTATTTTAAATGAGGTACCATTAAGGTTGCTTAACCTAAAGAATTTCAAAATAACAAGGTATGAAAAATTTAAATCTGTTATAGAGTTAAGAGCTTATGCTGAATTAGATTATAGGGAATTAACAGATAAGATTATTGAATTTACTAAGGATAAGGATATAAAAACTCTTAATAAAATTGGTGATATTTTAGACAAGCCAGAAATTGAGATAAACACCGATAAACCAGAAATAACCGTTACCTATAAGAAACCATTAAATAAGAAAGTTATATTTACCCCGGGCAGCATTGAGGTAGTTTAATTTCAATAGTAATTTTAAAAAAATACTACTGATGAGAGGTCTCTAAAAGAGTTTAACCTTATGAGGAAGTATATTTGGGAATTAAAAGAATATTAAAAAGACTACCCAAATGAGAGGGGGTGAAGGTCGTAAGTTACTATGATATATATGGGCATAAGAAATTTTGAGCATTATTTAAACACCCAAAAAAAGTTTAGAAAAAGGTTTCCGGTTTGAGCACTCTAAACCTATTTATATATATAGGAGGTACTTTTTATGCGGGAGGCATATTTCAATAGCATAACAACAGTGCAACATTAAATTTTAAGTTTACCTGGTAGCGGTCCGCCCTGCTATCGGGTAATTTTTATATAAGATTAAAGAAGGCACAAGTGATTGTGTCTTTTTTATAGCCAGAGTTGGAAGCCTGGCGGATCTGGGAATTGTCGATTACCCCAGATTCTATCCAT
>CAYOLB010000297.1:0-2726 GCA_964404675.1 uncultured Atribacterota bacterium
ACAAATATTGAACCACCCATTAAGAACTCTGATATATCTATAGAAGTTAATCCACTATTATAAATTCCAGCAGTTGTATCTCCTCCACTTCCAATGTCCCAATTAAGGCAAGCAGAACCTTTTACAAAATCATCAGAGTCTGCTGTTACATTTTCTCCATCACCAAACCCTGCCCAATCACCCACAGAGTTTAGTCCATCTATAGTCACCGAAGAATCGTTAATTAATCGTGCTATTTTTAATTTTCTAATCATATCAAAATCATCAATTGCTACTAAGTTTTCTCCTGTATAGGATTGCCCTCTATTTAAAGCAATTGGTTCATCAGAACTATCTAATCCAATATCTTGTTTCATTCTATCAAATTCTTCTGTAGAAGTAAGTCTCCATTGGTCAAATCTTCCTCTGTTTATTTGAGGTCTAATATCTATAATCCCCATTCCTTTCAAATCAATTGGACAAGTATAATCATGAACATCATCAAATAATCCAGGACTTAAAGTTGTTTTTCTTTTTGCCGACCTCAAATCAGCGGCTAGTAAAACTTCTCTTACTGCTCGATTTACAATAGTATTTAAATCCGCATCTGTGATTGTTCCCGAGACCATTGATGCAATATTTGTTTTTAAATTTTCTCTTGTGTACATATTTTTTTATTATTTATCAAGAACGTGATGACCCTCAATAAAGATTGACCTAACCTTCACAGGGTTTGTTGCACTCCCATTAGAAAAATCAATATCCAACCTGAAATCTTCCACTTGCAATGAACGATTTAATATCTTGTGTCGTGTAGTGTTTGCAGTTGAATATTTAATCGATTCTAATGTTTTTGTGCTTTTACCTTTATCGTATGTGAGGGTAAAGTCTGCCTGTGCTCCTGTGCTTAATTGTTCTGTTTCTACTTGAATTATATCTATCTGGAATTTGACCCCAGCCCCACTCGTTCTAAATGCCATAGTTTTATAACTTGAATCCACGACATATCCTGATGGCTTTGCTAAACTGAAATTAGTTGTAGCATAAGAAGATATTAATAAATCATTAAAAGGTGATGCTATTGCTCCTATCGTTGCCTGTTTTCCTTCACAATACTGAAATAATACAACAGGAACATCAGTATCTTTTGCTCCCCACAAATAAACTTGGCTATCAGAAACCCACGCTAAGAATCCTTTATATTCTCCTACTTGATAAAATAGAGGAAGAGAACCTTTAAATCTTTTTAATGAACTTAACTGTCCACCAGTAATATATCCAAAACTATATCCACCAGAATCTGAAGAATCTTGCCACCAAACAAATGTAATACCATTCTTTGTATATAAAGCACCTATCTTTCCCTCAACTTCCACTGGGTCACCTTCCCAAGATGGAGCAACAGTGTCCCAATTATAAATACCTGATTGGTTAAAGTTAGCACCTGCAATATTCGGTCTATTAACTGCTGCGATTATTCTATTATTATTCCATGTCAAAGAAGCAACTTCAGCATTTGACCAGAAATCTAATGCTTGTGTTTCTAATACTGTTCCTGCTGGATTGACTGAACCAATATATTGACCATTAGCAAAATACAATCCATCGTCGCCTCCTTTAATCGCCTGATGAGGAGCATCTTCTAATGCTTCTGCATCAATTGGAACTGTTGACCCCCAATCATCATCAAAAGTTGTAGTTAAATCATAAGTTCCAATATCTCCAGCACTACCTGAATGATTATAAAAATAATATATCTTTCCATTATGATAAATAACACATTCTCCATCTTCATCTGTCACTGCTGCTTTATCTATTGTATGAGGCCATATTCCAGCATTGGTCACTGTGGTTGCTGTAATTTGATATAACTTTGCCCCTCCTATCGCATAACTTGAATTGCTTGCTACGGCATAAGGCAGAATATGTTTTATTAAAGTAGTTACTGCTCCTGCCTGAGTTCCATTAGTTAAATCTGCCATCCCTGGTCCTTGTGTTAAAACATTAGGGTCTATTAAACTGATATTTGTCATATCAGATGCTTGATTTCTGTTTCCATAAAAGGGATATGCATTTTCAAACCAAGCAGGACAGAATCCTCCAAAATCGGTGATTGAGATAGAGAATGGTTTTTCTTTTCCTTGTAAATCTGACATATTTTAAATTAAGTTGTTTTAATTATTGGTTTTCTTATTATCATAAAAATGTATCTATTATTTTAATTTTATCCATATTCTATATTAGTAATTTTCTTCTAAGGTTGTGGTAGATGGGAGAAGGACCTGTATAAGTAACTGTTAATTTAGGTCTTTTAGATGTGTCGGTTGCGTATTCTTTGGAGTAAAAATAAACACCAGTTTCATTTGCACTTGGCCTATCTTCAAGAGTAAATTTGACTAATAACTCTACATCATTAGAATTATCATAGGCGTCTTGAACTATATCGTCTATCTCCCAAGTAACCCATCCATAATCTTCTCCAAAAGTTGTAGAACCACCATCTGGATTTGATGTTACATAATCACCCCCAGCAGTAGTCCAGTTAGAACCTGTCTTATAAATATTCCAATTTGATTCTGTTTCTACCCAATCTGTCCTTGTAAGTTTATAAGCATCTGTTTGTTTTCCATTAGGGTTTCTTCCAGGTGAACCTGAATAATTGTCATAATGATAAAGCAACAAATCTCCTTGAGAGAAAGTAGCATCAGCTGGAACATCTGATATGTCAAATTCCAATATAGGTCGTT
>CAYOLB010000298.1:0-8705 GCA_964404675.1 uncultured Atribacterota bacterium
AAAACATTAACTCGCCCATTATCCATTTTAACTGGTATTGACACTGTCAATACCTTTTCAGTTTTTCGCAATTGGTTCTTGGTATTTTCATCCAAATCCATTCTCTCCAAAGCTTTCTCCAATTGCAAATTTGCTACATCTAGTGCACTAGCCTGTTTTCCCATTAATTATTTCCTTTCTTTTTTTAGATTATAATATACAAAAAGCCTGAGAAATAAATTCATTAACAGAACCTATCTCTCAGGCTTTTATCCTAAAAGTGTAGCATTTATATATTCTATGCTTTGCTTGTACCGCTTGGTCCAGACTCAAACATCAATCAGATTGACGGAACCCTAGGTACACTTCTGCTTTAACCTATTAAAACTTTATTGAATTATTTAGCTATAGAGTATAACTAATCTTTTGATTATTGTCAATATTATTTTGATATTTTTATTCTATGTTGAAATTTTTTTCAGCTGATAACATATCCTCTATATAGACTTTTACTTTCCACTCTCCAGGCAATTTTGCAGCATAATGTTCCCAAATACCAATCCAATACCATGATCTATAATTCTTATAATTCCCAGCTTCCATCTCAATCTCACCCCTGTGATAAATTTTACCTGATGGAGCGACCCATTCCCAAGTAATTAAAAATGGTTCTTCAGAATGGTAATTAAAACTTATCCAGGTAACTGCTTTTTCATCCCAGGTTTGAAAATTGATGGTTTCATATAATGGCTCATTTTCTTTAACATCTTTACATAAAACGACTTTATTAATAATTTTGGCATTTTGTACTACATCTTGAGCTTGTGAAAATAAAGAAAATGACAAAATTATTAATAATAAAACAAAAAGAATTAAACCAATATTTTTGTTGTTTTTCATTTTATACCCCCAAAAATATTTTAATATTCCATATTTATTGTATAACTACTTTTATGTTTATTCAAACCATTTTATAGATAGCTTTCCAATTTTTCTACTAAATATATAATTATTTAAAAATAAAATTTAAAATAATTTTGACATTCTTCTTTTTTTCTAGTAGAATTTTTAAAAATTTAATATTAATAAAGAATGATAAAATATTTTAAGAAGCCAGTAGGTAAATCCGAGCCAAAGAGAGCCATTAACAGGTGCAATATGGCGGTTCTTTTTTATCGAAAATCACTTCTTTCTAAATAGTTATTAAAAAATAACCGCATTCTAAATGCGTTATTTGAATTAAGTATAAAGAAATCGAAAGATTATTCTTTATGGAATTAGGGTGGTACCACGAGACCTTCGTCCCTATTTTTATTGAAATAAATAAAAATCAGGATGGAGGTTTTTTATTTTTGGGAGTATGTCTAGGGTTCCGTTTTTATTAATAAAAAGTCTGGTCCGAGTGGCATAAAGTGCATTGAATCATTTGCACTACACCGTGGGTAAAAAATACCCCAGCGGATAAGTCCCTTTTATGATTTATATAGGACTGTCTCTGGGGTATTTCTATATATAAATATAATTAATTAATTTACTGAAATGTTAAATTAAATCATCAATTCTTATATAAAAGCAGGTAAGATAAATTTAATAAAATGTACAAAGGAGGGATAAAAAAGTGAAATTAAGTGGAACTGAAATAGTAGTTGAATGTCTAAAAAAAGAGAAAGTAGAGGTGGTTTTTGGGATTCCAGGCGGTGCTATTATGCCCCTTTATGACACAATTGATAAAAACCCTTCTTTTGAGCATATCTTAACCAAACATGAACAAGGTGCTGCTCATGCCGCCGATGGTTATGCCAGGGCAACCGGTAAAGTTGGTGTTTGCTTTGCCACTTCCGGTCCAGGTGCTACAAATTTAGTAACTGGTTTGGCTAATGCCTATTTAGATTCTATTCCAATGGTTGCCTTTACCGGACAGGTAATTTCTCCTCTAATTGGTACTGATGCCTTTCAGGAAGTCGATATTACTGGTATTACTCTACCAATTACCAAGAATAATTATCTCGTGATGGATGTAAAAAATCTGGCATCTACAATTAAAGAAGCCTTTTATCTGGCCAGAACTGGTAGACCTGGTCCAATTTTAATCGACTTGCCAAAGGATGTTCAAAATGCTAAAACAGATTTTCATTATCCTGAAAAAAGCAGTTACTCAGGTTATCGACCTACTCTGAAAGGCAACTTAAATCAAATCAAAAAGGCTGCCAAGGCTATCCAGGAATCAACGAAACCAATTATTTATGCAGGTGGTGGTATTATTACTTCCAATGCAGCTAATGAACTAAAAAAATTCGTTGAGAAAACTAACATACCAGTTACTACTACCCTAACTGGATTGGGATGTTTCCCTGAAGACAATTTGCTATCTTTAGGAATGCTGGGAATGCATGGTCTGGCTTGTGCTAATATTGCAATTAATGAAGCTGATTTGATTATTGCTTTAGGAACAAGATTTGATGATAGAGTAACCGGGGATATTAATCGTTTTTGCCCAAAAGCAAAATATATTCATGTTGATATTGATCCAGCAGAAATAAGTAAAAATATAAAAGTTCATATTCCTATTGTAGGAGATGTTAAATATGTTCTAACCAAATTAACCCAATTAGTTGAATCCAAAAATGAGGCAGATTGGCTTGCCGAAATTACAGAATTAAAACAAAAAAATCCATTGCAATATAAAAGAGATGAACAGCTTCGGCCACAATATATTATTGAAAAATTAAGTGAAATAACCAAAGGTGAAGCTATTATAGTGACCGATGTTGGTCAGCATCAGATGTGGGCAGCCCAATATTATCAATACCTCCATCCAAGGACTTTCATATCTTCTGGTGGTCTAGGCACTATGGGTTTTGGTTTACCAGCTGCAATAGGTGCTCAGATTGGGTGTCCCAAGAAAAAAGTAATATGCATATCAGGAGATGGTGGCTTTCAAATGAATTCCCAAGAACTGGCAACTGCCGTCAAAAATAAATTGCCAATAGTTACCATTATTATGAACAATGGCTATTTAGGCATGGTTCGCCAATGGCAGGAATTATTTTTCAAAAAGAGATACGCATCTACCAGCCTAGAAGGAAGTCCCGATTTTTCAAAACTGGTGGAGGTCTATGGCGGAAAGGGAATCAGGGTAACTTCCAGGAAGGAGCTAGAATCAGCATTACAAGAGGCATTATCAAGTGAACAATTTGTATTACTTGATTGTTTAATACCACCTGAAGAAAATGTCTTTCCCATGGTTTCACCGGGAGAGGCTATTAATAAAATGTTAGGAGCGAATAAGTCATGAAACATACTATTGCTATTTTAGTAAAAGATACTCCAGGAGTACTTGCCCGGGTTTCCAGTTTGTTTAATAGAAGAAGATTTAATATAGAAAGCATAGCCGCAGGCCATTCAGAGAAAAAAGGAATTACCAGGATTACAATTGTTACCCAGGGAGACGAAAATATACTCGAACAAATTACTAAACAACTAAATAAATTGATTGATGTGCTAAAAGTCAGAGACCTCCCAAAAGAAAAATCCGTTGAGAGAGAATTGGCTTTAATAAAAGTGCAAACTAAAACTACTGATCAAAGAACTGAAATTATGCAGTTAGTAGAAGCCTTTCGAGGACATATTGTAGATATTGATAAACAAGCTCTTACTATTGAAATGACCGGAACTCAAGAAAAAATCAATGCCAAATTAAAGCTTTTGGACTCTTTTGGTATTCTGGAAATATCTCGGACTGGCAAGATTGCCTTATATAGAGGTGCTGAAAAAATATTAAGTTAATTATATATTGTATATTCTATACGTATATACAATATATTTTAGTAAATTAAATTATTTTAAGGAGGATATTATATTATTATGGCTAAAATTTATTATGACAAGGATGTAAAAAAAGATTTTTTGGAAAACAAGACAGTAGCTGTTATCGGTTATGGTAGTCAGGGGAGAGGCCAATCGTTAAATCTAAAAGACAGTGGAGTTAAAGTCATTGTTGGATTAAGAAAAGATGGTCCTTCATGGGAAAAAGCACAAAAAGATGGGTTGAATGTAGAGACAATAGAGAATGCAGTAAAACAGGCAGATTTAGTTCAGATACTTGTTCCAGACGAAGTACAACCACAGGTTTTCTGTACTAATAATATTATGGAAAACTTAAAAGAGAATAATGTTCTAATGTTTTCTCATGGTTTTAATATTCACTTTAAGCAGATTGTACCCCCTGAAAATGTTGATGTTATTATGGTAGCACCAAAAGGTCCTGGTGCTATTGTTAGAAAAATGTATACCCAGGGAAGAGGAGTGCCAAACTTAATAGCCATTTACCAGGATTACTCAGGCAAAGCCAGAGATATTGCCCTTGCCTATTCGCAGGCTATCGGAGGAACAAGAGCAGGGGCAATTGAAACTACTTTCCAGGAAGAAACAGAAACAGACCTCTTCGGAGAACAAGCTGTTTTATGTGGTGGTGTTACTGCTATGATTCAAGCTGGTTTCGACACTTTGGTTGAAGCAGGATATCAACCTGAAGTTGCTTATTTCGAATGTCTCAATGAATTAAAATTAATTGTGGATTTAATTTATGCCGGCGGAATAACTCACATGCGCGATAATGTAAGCAATACAGCAGAATATGGAGACTTAAGATCAGGCAAACGGATTATTACTGACGAAACCAGAACAGAGATGAAAAAAATATTGACTGAAATACAAAATGGTACCTTTGCCAAAGAATGGTTATTAGAAAACCAGGTGGGTAGACCTTTCTTCAATGCTATGCGTGACAAAGAATCTAATCTTCCAATAGAAAAAGTAGGAGAAAAAATTCGGGCTATGATTCCCTGGATTGATGAAGAATAAAAATAATATTAAATAATAAATCTGCCCCTATTCCAAACTCTTATAGATGCACGTATAGGGGCAGATTTCTATTTTTATTTACATAATGCATTCTCAATAGATTTTAAAATTGCTTTTGTATGAACAGTTGCTCCTGATACAGTATCAATTTGCAATGACTGTTCTTCTTCCACTTTTTTAAAAACCTTCTCACCTATATCTTTCAAGCCTGACATGTCTGAGGCCTGTAGCATCTTAATATCAGTTATTCTATGATCTTGTACAGTTACTTCCAATTTATTTTTCCAACGACCACCGGTAAACTCACCATGATAAGTTCCATCTTCAATTCTCGCTAAATCAACATCGTTAATTGCCATTTTTCGGTATTTACTTAAACCCTGGTTAAAATAAACAAATATCGCTCCACATATAATTAATATTACAACCACAACATATAAGAGAATCCTCAACATTTTATTTTTTATCCTCCTAAACGTTTTTTTAATCTCCATATTATATTTTTTAAAATTAGATTTGAAAAACCAAAAAATCTTTCTCAATTAAATGGAACTTATTAACTAAATTTTGGGAAAGATATATCTTATCATCAGTTATCATTATTACTTCAATACCATTAAAATGATTAATAAGTTCCATGCCTTTTTTCAATCCAAGAATAAATACTGTTGTTGCCAGTACATCTGCCAGCATAGAATCAGGATTAACTATAGTAACGCTTCTTAATTCACTTCTAGCAGAATATCCATTATATGGATTTAAGATATGGTGATACATCTTATTGTTTTCTAGAAAAAAACGCTCATAATCACCAGAGCTTACCACAGATGTATCTGATAGCAAAACCACTCCTAAACATTTACCTCTCTCGCGATTAGGGCTCTGTATCCCCACTCCCCAGGGTTCACCATTATAACGAGAACCTAGTAAACTAACACTCCCCCCTAAATTGATTAGCCCGGATTTTACACCCATTTCTCTATATAATTCAATAATCTGGTTTGCAACATACCCCTTCGCTATACCACCCAACTCTATTTTCTGCCCTTCTCTTTCCAATTTAACTTTTTTATTTTCTTCATCTAATAATATCCCTCCATAATTTATCAGTTTAACCGCTCTTTCAATTTGGTACTTAGGAGGAACTTCGCCGAACTTTCCGTAAGATTGCCAGATAGCAGTAAGAGGTCCAACAGTGATATCAAAAAGACCTTTTGTGAGACGAGCATATCTTTTAGATTCTACAATTAAGTAAAATAATTCTGGACTTACTGAAACCCAAGATTCGCCGGCTTTATAATTAATCTGGTTTACCTGGCTAGAATTTCTATAAAAACTCATTATTTGCTCTAAATTATCAATGAGTTGAATAGACTTTTCGGCTATCTTTTTACCTTTTAATTCTGAAACAGATATTTTTATAGTAATATTTGTTCCCATAGCCTGATGTAAGTGCAAATATTCTGGATTACTAGCGTAATCTTGGAAATTATGAAAATGGTTATTCAAGTTCGTAACTTTTACCTACCATAATTTATTTTTATACTATAAATAAACTCATAAATCCAATTTTTTGAATAATTATATCATAGAAGTAAAAGCAAATAACCAAGAATATAAGTTAGAATTCATCTAATAATATGCAGTAACAGATTCATAAAATTTAGTTTAGCCATAGAAAATTATTTGCTTTATAAGTAGCAATGGCTAAATAGCAGATTTTACCTAAAAGATAATAGGGGTTTCTTAACACTAAACTCTTTATGCGTATGCTATTCACTGAGAAAAAATATTTTTTGACATTAATAAAATATATAACATATAATTAAAAAAGGATGCGATAAAATGATAAGGGCAACCTATCTTGATAAATAGGGCGCAAAGTCATGGGTCTTGTATTTTTCTAACTTTATAATATAAACTGGAAATGATTATGATTGCCAGACTGCCAAAATATATCGCCATAATATTTATCCTTAACAAGGAAAAGTATTTTATTAACGCTTCAGTTTTGCAATCCGCATTGTTCTTATTTTTAATCTTTGACTGTTTCTCTGTATTTATCTATATGTACAAAATAATTATAATAACAAACTATTACTATTAATAAACAAAACTATGGATATTAAAAACAAAATAAATAAAAAGCAAAGTAATAATTTAAACAAGGTTCTTTATAATATTTCGAAGGCAGCTAATTCTAACATCTCTTTACAAGAACTTTATAACATTATTTATAAAGAGATAAATACAGTTATTGATGCAACTAATTTCCATATAGCTTTATTAGACAAGAAAAAAGGGTTTTTTGCTTATTTTATCGATGAAAAAGATAAATTAGATAATGATGTCAACCAATTTGACGTTTCTGGCACTCTGGCAAATTATAATATTAAATATGGAAAATCTTTATTAGTTAATTATAAAGATATAGTTGAACTAGCCGATAGAGGCTTGGTTAATATCAAAAAACTAGGTACGCTTACCCGGGAAACATCCTGGCTTGGAGTTCCGCTTAAAATTGGGAACAACACAATTGGATCAATGGCAGTGGTAAACTATTCTACCCCAAATATTTATTCTAAAAAAGATATTCACTTAATGGAATTCGTTTCAGAACAAATAGCTACTGTTATTGAAAGAAAACAATTTGAAGAATCCTTAAGACAAAGTCGACTTGTGTTTTCTCATCTATTTCAGTATAGCCCTGAAGCCTTGGCATATGTCGACCCAGAAGGTACCATTCTAGATGTAAATTTACGTTTTACAGAAGTTTTCGGCTTTAGCAAAGAAGAACTTTTGGGAAATAATATTGACCAGGGGTTTATCCAACCTGATAATCTTGATGGATACGGAAAAGAGATGACCAGAAAAGCTGCTCAAATTCCTGTAAAATTTGAATCTATTCGGAAAAAGAAAGATGGCACTCAATTCCCAGTATTAATATCTGCATCTCCTATAAAAATAGACGAACACACAAAAAGAATAGTTTGCCTTTATCAAGATATTAGCGAACAAAAAAAAGTTGAGGAAGAAATACGTAATGATGAAGAGAAATTTGCTAGTCTTTTTAGAAGCAACCCTCTGGCAGCTGTTTATCATGATAATAGAGGGTATATCTTGGATATCAATCCAAGGTTCACAGGATTATTTGGTTATACCTTAGACGAAGTTAAGGGTAAGAATATTGATGAAATTAATTTTTATCCTCCTGATAAAACAAGTGAAGGAAAAAATTTAACTAAAGAAGCTCAACATTCTAGATTAAAAAAATATGAAACCGTCCGCAGAAGAAAAGACGGTACAGTAATACCTGTCCATATTTCAACCTCTCAGGTTAAGATTAATAATGAAGTTCAAGGAGTTATTGCTCTCTACCATGACATCACCGAACAAAAGCAAAATGAAAGGTTGAATCAAGTACTCTATCATATTTCCAGAGCAGCAAATTCCCAAATTGGACTATCAGAACTTTATGCTATTATACATCGTGAACTAAATCAGGTAATTGATGCAAAAAATTTTTATATTGCATTGCTTGATACTAAATCTGAACAGCTAAATTTTGTCTATGCCTATGATGAAAAAGAAAAAAACTTCTCTTCAGAACATCTAACCTACAAAAATACCTTAACAGGTTATCTACTCGAAAAAGGCCATTCTTTATTACTAAATTACCTTGATATCTGTCAATTAATTGATAGGGGAAATGTTAAAGATCCTGGAGAAACAACTGAAGATATATGCTGGTTAAGTGTCCCCCTAAAGATTGAAGATGAGGTAATTGGAGCCATGACAGTCCAAAATTATTACGACCCCAAATGTTATAAAGAACAAGATATAAAGCTAATGGAAATTGTTGC
>CAYOLB010000299.1:0-5048 GCA_964404675.1 uncultured Atribacterota bacterium
AAAAATAGAACACGTTGTTCTTCCATAATAACAGGTGATCGGGAACTTATTGCCCTGCGAAAAAGATCAGCTTCGCCTGGAGTTAGCCCGGCGATAGCCGAGACAACCTGCATTACCTGTTCCTGGTAGAGAATAACCCCATAGGTATCTCTTAGTACTTCCTTTATTCGCTCATGCGGGTATTCTATCTTCGCGTAGCCATGCTTCCTTTCCAGATATTGCCTGGTCATACCGCTATCCCAAGGTCCTGGACGGTAAAGAGAAAGAACTGCAATCAAGTCTTCGAGGCGAGAAGGTGATAACTGTCTTAATAGAGAGGCCATACCTGAGCTTTCCAATTGAAAAACACCCAGTGTTTTCCCTTTTTTTAGGGCGTAAAAGGTTCGTGCATCATCCATGGGTATGTTTTTTAAATTTATGCCGATATTATCTTTATCAAGATTCTGTAAAGTTTTTTGGATTACTGTCAAGCTACGGGAACCCAAAATGTCAATCTTTAATAGCCCAATATCTTTAATACTTTCTTTTTCATATTGACTGACAATTTCACCTTCCGGGCTTAATTCCAAAGGGACGATATTGGCCAGAGGTTGGTCAGCAATAATCATGGCTGAGGCGTGAACCGAAAGATGGTGTGGTTTACCCTCCATAAATTGGGCATAAGAAAATAAGGAACGAAGAGGCTCTTTCTGATAGGAAAGCTTTTTTAATTCCGGTAAATGTTTCAGAGAAGCCTTGATAACTCCTGGCGAAGAGAAATATGGCATCATTTTTGCAATTTTGTTTAATTCCCGGTAAGAAAAACCAAGAGCTCTACCAACATCCCTTACGGCAGAGCGGGCAGCATAAGTATTTATCGTACAGACATGGGTAACTCTTTCCTGTCCAAATTTTTCAAAGATGTAACTAATGACTTTCTTTCTTCCGATTTGTCCAAAATCAATATCTATATCAGGTAAATCAATACGCTGTGGATTTAGAAATCTTTCAAAAAATAATTTAAATTTTAGTGGATCTACTTCAGTAATATTCAATAGGTAAGAAACTAGACTGCCAGCTGCAGATCCCTTCCCCGGGCCAACAGGAATGTTGTTCTGTTTAGCAAATTGAACAATATCTCTAACAATCAGGAAGTAACCGGCAAAACCCATTTGATTAATAATTTGCAATTCATATTTCATACGGTAAAAAGCTTGGCTGGAAGGGTCCGGGTAATATTTTTTCAATGTTTCCAGGCACAATTTCTCCAGATATTCGGGAGTAGAATAGGGAGCAGGAGGCTGGTAGGAAGGCAATCGTATTTTACCTAATTCGAGTTGCACATTACATTTTTCAGCGATTTTTTCCGTGTTTGTGAGAGCTTCAGACAGATGAGAAAAAAGTTTTTTCATTTCCAAATATGATTTCAGATAATACTCATTATTAGGTAAACGCTGATAATGAAAGCGTTCTCTCGTAGCCTGGTTAGCGATAGAATTAATTACATTTTGAAAGAGGGCTTGTTCTTTTTCCGGGTAGTGAACATTATTGGTGGCTACTAAGGGTATAGACAATTTTTTGCCCAAATCGATAATATATTTATTGATTGATTTTTCTTGTTCCAACCCATGATAGGAAACTTCCAGGTAAAAATTATCTGGTCCGAAAACTCTTTTATACCATAAGGCAGTATTTTCTGCTTCCCGGTATTTTTTTCGGGCAATAAGAAGAGGTATTTCTCCCTGAAGGCAACCGGAGAGAACAATAAGTCCCTCAGAATATTCTGAGATTGTTTCCCGCTCAATAGATGGTATTCTCAGTGGATTGGACAGGTGAGCCCTGCTAATTAATTGGCATAGGTTGCGGTAACCATTGTTATTTTGAGCCAGAAGCACCAGATGAGTTATCTGTTCAGGTAAAAATTCGCTTTTCACCCGGATTTCACAACCAAGAATCGGTTTGATTCTTGCAGAAATAGATTTTTTATAAAATTCAATAGCCCCATACATCCCATCATGATCGGTTAGTGCTACTGCTTTCATTTTTAATTCTCGAACTTTATTTATAATTTGTTCAATATTGCCCAGGCCGTCCTGCAAGCTGTATTGAGAATGTAAATGTAAATGTGTAAAGCCCATTTGCCTTCCCTTCCTATATTTTTATATAGTAAACATATGTTTGCTATTAGAGTTAAAAAAATATAAATGTCTGTTTATCCCTTTTCTTTTTTCTTTGTTTGCCAGTCTATTTCTTTCCCGATTGCGGATACTTCCTGTCGGAGTAAGCTCATCATCATCAGGGCATTTTTGGCAGCCTTGCCTTTGTAGTGATTATTCATAAAGATATACTGATCGGCAGTTTTACTGCTAATTTTTTTAATTTTTGGCACCCATTCCTTTAGTTCCTGTTCAGAATAGAGGTAGTCATAGCGCTGGTAAGCTTGTTCATGCTGCCACCATTTTTCTTTATTTCGTCCATGGAATCGGATATAACCCAAATTGGAAGTTGCCTCTGCTAAAGGGCTAATTAGGCCTTTTAAAGGTGGTTGATCTACCGCACAAAAGCCTATCTTATTTTTTCTGAGAAAATCAAACACTTCTTCTTTGATCCAATAGATGTTGCGAAATTCGACAACTAAAGGAAACTCATTCAGATTTTCTCTTAGATAATAAAGGTAGTCTTGGTTATTTTTATTGTAATGAAAAGAATAGGGGAATTGAGCCAACACACAGCCCAATTTATCATTATCTAAAAGTGGTTGCAGAGATGCCTTAAATTCTTGAAATAGTCCTTGATTATTTTTTCGAATATGAGTCATTTCTTGGTTTGCCTTCACAGAAAATTTAAAATTGTCCGGTACTTTTTTTTGTAGATGATAGAAAACTGCTGCTGGTAGAATACGATAATAAGATGAATTAATTTCTACGGTATTAAAATGCTGTGCATAAAGATAAAGCATATCTCCCTTTTTTATATTTTCTGGATAAAAATGACCAATCCAGTCCTGGTAACTAAAACCTGAGGTCCCAATATAAAACATATTTTTAGTTATTTTCTCCCATTAAATCTGCGAATAATGCCTGTTACTTTACCCAGGATAGTAATATCTCTGGTAGTAATAGGTTGATAAGCCGGGTTGGATGGCTTTAAAGTAATTTTCTCTTTGCTTTTATAAAAACGCTTAACTGTTACTTCTTCCTGGTTGATTAAGGCAATAACAATATCTCCATTATCAGCATTGTTTTGGGGTTTAATCATAACATAATCTCCATCGAGAATATGGTCGCCAATCATACTATCACCCTCAACCTGTACCAGGAAACTGTCTGGGCTACCAGCTAACTCTTCCGGTAGAGGAATGACTTCAGTATACTCCTGTAGTGCCAGTAACGGATTCCCGGCAGCTACCTTACCGACAAGGGGCAAATCATGCACTTGGGCAGTTATCGTAATAGCCCTTGTTTTTTCTTTTTCTCTTTTAATATATCCTTTTTTTTCCAGAATTTTAAGGTACTTGAAGGCAGTAGCGGAAGAATTAACCCCTAAAGATTTGCATAATTCTCGAACTGTTGGTGGATAGCCTGTTTTTTGGACATTAATACGAATTAGCTCGAGAGCCCTTCTTTGTTTTTTTGTTAGTGTCTCTTTTTCATAAATCATAATGATGATTTCCTGTCAGTAAAAGTTTAGCATCTATGGGTGATTTTACTCTATTATAAAGCAAACATATGTTTCCGTCAATAGGGAAAAAACATTCCACATTTTTGCTAATTACTTGTAAAGTTAATCTCAATTGGATAAGATTATCCTATTGAATAGAAAAAGAACCTTGAACATCAATAGGATGGATAAAGTTGTCATACATGGGTGAAGCTCTTAATGCCAGGTTATGTACTTTTTCTATTTCCTCATTAGAGTGTTTTGTGTTAATCAAAATTTCGTATTGAACACTTTTAAACCCAGGTCTTTTAATTTGCTGTTCATCTACCCAATCACCGGGAACTGTTTCACCCTCGATGTTTACTTTTAAGCCATCGATAGTGACATTTAATTTATTAGCTGCATAAAGATAGGCGAAAAGCAGACAACTTCCTAAAGCCTGCAAGGATACTTCAGCAGGTTTGGGGGCAAGGTTGGTACCTTTTTCCTCTAGAGGCTTGTCCATAAGTATTTTAAATCCTCGTGTTTCGCTTTCCATTTGTGTGCCTTTTAACCAACTTGCTTGTATCTTAAATATTTTAGCCATTTTTATGACTCTCCTTTTTAATAATATTTTGTCATTATTGCTTTATATTATACTATACATTTGACCAGATTATCTATATTGGAATAAAGCAGCATATCTAGTTTTAGTAAATACCACGTCTGCAAGACCACTTCTTACTTTAGAGTTAAGGTGAAAAACTGTAATATAGTTTTTACTGGATAAACAAAATGTTATAATTAATAAATAGTCTTTAAGTTGATAAAGTATAAGTATATCAACTCAAATTATTTATTTATTGATTGAATCTATATTTGATAAGGAAATTGACCGAGATAATATTGAAAGGAGAATAAAAATGTCAACAAACAGCAATAAGATGATTGATAATTATAGTATATGGAGCTCATTAGAAAAGCATTACAGAAAAGTTAAACAATTGCATTTAAGACAGTTGTTTAATGAAGATCCTTCACGTGCAGAGCGAATGGCTATTGAGGAATTAGGTGTTTATTTTGATTATTCCAAACATAGGATAACTGATGAAACAATTAAATTGCTTTTACAATTAGCTGATCAAGCAAGACTGCGTTCTTATATTGATGCTATGTTTAGTGGTGAGAAAATAAATATTACAGAAAACCGTGCTGCTTTACATGTTGCCTTACGTGCCCCCAAAGAAGAAAAAATCATAGTAGATGGAGAAAATGTTGTACCGAAAGTACATAAGGTTCTTGATAGGATGTCCAATCTTGCTCATAAAGTTCGAAATGGTCAATGGGAAGGATATGCAGGCAAAGCTATACACAATATTGTAAATATTGGTATTGGAGGCTCGGACCTGGGACCGGTAATGGCATATGAG
>CAYOLB010000300.1:0-1528 GCA_964404675.1 uncultured Atribacterota bacterium
ATACAAACATACTAGTGCCTTTAAAATTTTGCAGTAGCGGGCTATATTTGAGATATTTGGCATATTCAGGCCAATTTGTCAATCACGGAGGGCTCACGGGGGTAAAAAATATTTTTATTTTATGTAAAAAAATGCTTGACAATATCTTTCCCTTAATGTAAAATGGAATCAAACAATAGGGGAGGTAATATGAAAAACTTAAAATCGCAGGAAGAACTTGTAAACGAAATAAAGGAAATCAAAAAATATGTTGGTATCAATTTAACAGATCTTTCAAATTTTATCCGTACTAAATATCCTGGAGAAAAATTATCTATTGCCACAATATCAAGAATATTGAATGACAAACAAGTTGATATAAATTACAAAACGCTTTATCATCTTAGCAAGGCACTAAAGGAACTTGAAAATCTAAAAAAGAAAAAATTGTTAACAGTTAAAAATAACCCTCGGTTAGCACATCTTGTAAATAGCAAAAGCATTTCATGATAATAAAACTTTTAATATAGGTCCGATAATATATCTAATGTTACTTAAAAGAAATGCTTATATGTAAAAGGTAATAAGCGAAAAAACTTAATAGATAACACTTTAACCGAGTGGTTATGTAAAAATAACTGCTCGGTTTTTTTATTTTGTCAGAAAATAATATGTAAAGTAAAGGGGGAGTAATGGCTACTGAATGGCAAATACAAAACAGTGAATACTTGAAAGAGTATCGCAAGAAGTACAACAAACGCAACAAAGCTAAAAAGGATATGCAAAATAAAATCTATTACCAAATCAACAAGGATTACTACAACGAATATTACTCGAAAAAATACCACTCGGAAAACAAATTTAAGCTTACCAAAAAATTATATTCAATTATTAGAGGCTGTATTAAAAATAATAAGTCTGGGTACAGTTGGGAAACAATGGTTGGCTACACTCTAAAAGATTTAGTTGCTCATCTCAAAACTACTTTACCGCTTGGCTATACCTGGACTGATTACCTTAACGGTGGGCTTGAACTTGACCATATTATGCCAGTTTCAGCTTTTGATTACGAATGTCCTGATGATTATGAATTTATGAAATGTTGGAAGTTGGAAAATTTAAGACTGGTTACACCAAAAGAAAATCATGAAAAGGGAGCAAAAATATTAAGCCAGCTCCAAAAAATCTATTGAAGGAGGTTAATCAATGGAAAATCTAATGTCAGGAGGTAATGGATATGTTGCGTTTATTCTTATTCTTCTTATTGGGATCTATTTTGGGACCTATGTTGTGTTTCCTAATAATATCTTTCACCGGTTTTTAATTAAGTGGACTTACAAAATATTCTTTGAAGGATTAAAGGGGGGCCGGCAGAGGTGGCAAAAAAACTGACACCTTTAAAAGCTATCCGGGAGCATTGCTACGAGTGCAGCGGTTGGAGTTTGAATGAACGAAAAGGCTGCGTCCATACCGAATGTCCCTTATATCCATACCGGCTTGGAAAAAGACCGAAAGAAAAACCAAAATACACACCGGTTAAGGCAATCAG
>CAYOLB010000301.1:0-1596 GCA_964404675.1 uncultured Atribacterota bacterium
TTGTTTCGGTCATGTGGTCGTGCACTACTTTATTCTTCCCTTGCAGTTAAAATCGCGGGAAATATTGTTGCAAGGTCAGAACAAAGAGCGTGCACTCCGGTAAGCGGATATGCGGGAAATTATAATATTTGTTAAAATTTAGCATTTTGTGCAATAAAGAGATAGAATCTATGTAGAAAAAGTTAAATTGATAAATATGGAGGATTCAATGTGTTTATTACAAATTATATATCAAATAGCTGCTATTCTTGCAAATGGTGCTGTTATATTAGGTGTATATATTGCCTTGAATTCATGGCGGAATGAATATTTTGGAAAAAAGAAAATAGAGCTTGCGGAAAATACATTGATATTGTTTTATAAAGCTAGTGATATTATACATTTTTTAAGACATCCTTTAGCTTATGAAAGCGAAACGGAAAAAATTAAAATAAATGAAAAAGAATCAAAAGAAGAATACAGAGCGAGAAAAAATGCTAGTGTTCTTTTGTATAGATATAATCAACACTCAGATCTTTTTAATGAAATCCATGCAACTAGATACAGGTTTATGGTTCAATTCGGTAAAGATAAAATTAAACCGTTTGATGATCTTAGAAAAATAACTGTTGATTTGATTGCTTCAGCAAAAACCTTGGCAATGTTGTGGCCAATAAAACAATTTTCTACAGAGGAAAAAAGAGAAGATCATATAAAAAATGTAAAAAAGTACGAAGCTATATTTTGGGAAGGTAGACAAAAAAACGACCAAATCAATAAAAGACTTGATGAAGTGATCTCGCAAATTGAACAAATATGTTACAAAATAATAGGGAGTAAAAATAAATAAAAACAATAATGACGTACAGGTATAAATAGGTGGAATACTTCGGTTGATTTCTCGCAAGCCCGGAAGATATTCTTCCCTACTTGCAAAATGGTAGAACAAAAAGCGTGTACTCCTGGGAGCTGAAATGCGAGAAATGATAATATTAAATTCTTTTTTCTTTCCCTCTTTTCTTAAAACAGGCATAATTTATGGCAAAGGGGGATGTTCCTCTTGCCATAAATTATGAACATCCTCTAATTGCATATCTTCAGGCAAAATACTCCGGAAAGGGTTTTCTTTCGGAGTATTTTGCTGAAGTTATGCTCTTGTTTCTTTCTTTTCTTATTAATCATTTCTTTTTTCAAGTCAGGGGCAGTTTCCTGTTTTGAAAAAAGTAATGCTCTTTCTCTTCGGCAATTCTCCCGTCGGTCATGGCTTTTATGATCCGGCGGGTGTATTGCCGTTTCTCTTTTCTTGTATTTATTCCCCCTGCTCTGTTTCCCAGCATGTCCGGAAACTGCCCTGCACGTATATTCCTGGGAATATTCCACGCAGGGCAAGTTGATGGAGATGCGCACATTAAAGACAATAGAGCGGGATAAAACGGGGGCATGCTCTGAAATGATTTATTTGAGAGCATGAAAGCGAAATGACGAAAGAGCAGAAACAGGATTGTATTTATCGAAAACAAGTCCCAGATGATGACAACGGAGAGAAAAGGCACGCATTCTGTGGTGCCGCACCGAGTGAATAACGAGATGTGTATTGGCCACCGCAGAATGCGTGCC
>CAYOLB010000302.1:0-2675 GCA_964404675.1 uncultured Atribacterota bacterium
AAAAAATCTATTATTGAATTTTTCGGAAATACATCTTCATCGTGATTTATTTTATAATCTCCAAATCCAAAAAAATTCATTTTATAAAAAAAATCGGGATCACTTGAATTAATATAATAAATATTAAAGTCGCTTTCTTCTATAACCCACCTGGGTTTCTTGGATTTGAATAGACTAGTAAAAAATTTATAAAAATAGTCAATAAAATAAGAACCGCGAAATCTGGTTTCAAAATCATACTTTGTCCAGTACGTCTGTAAAAGATAGATATATTTCTCATAAATATTCAAATGTTTAAATTCTTTCAGTGCCGATGTTTCTATTAATACCGCTCTGCCTTTTTCATAAGCTTTCACATAGAGATCACCGTGGAGAGCCAGAAAAAACATAAAATGTATTACCGGATATTGATATTGGGTAAAGTTAGGCTTATCCACATCCTTTCTGTGATAAAGCATTTGATTCAGTTTAAAAGAATCCTTCTTTCCCAATTCCCCCCTTTTAAAAGAAAGATGCGGTTTTTCAGATTCTACAAAACTGATGAAAACATCAAAGTCACTTACGGTTTTTTCGATTTTATTTATAAAATCCATACCAGTTTTTCTTCTTTACATATAACATATTTATCATGGCTTTTATTAAACCGGTCTTTTTAGAAATTCAGGGCTTACCCTCCACTCCATTCCATTCTCAGCCTTTATGGTAATGGTTTTTTTATTTAACCTTATAACTGCTCCATTTATCCGGTTTCCCATGTCATCTATAAAAAATACTCTTTCAAGAAGATCAAAACCCTGGACTTTTTTCATTGTCTTTGTGTCTGAAATAAGCCTGATTCTTTTTATTATATATTCGTTTAAACTGACAAGCTCATCCAGGTCCATTAGATCAATGAAGCTTTTTGTATTTTGATCAATATTATTTCTTTTCATAATCCCTCTATTTTATATAAAAATGCTGAATCCAACATAAAATTATAAATAATAAACCAAACAATTAAACCTCTTAATTCCTGTTTTCTGTTTTTTGTAATATACGATTTAGATCATTTTGAATATCTTTGACTCAATAATAATCCGATAAAAACAAAGGGAGAAATTTTTGACAATTTCGAGCGTTAATTTTCATATATTTCTTAAACTCATCATTTTCATTTAATAGTAAATCTATAAGCTTTTCAGGTACTTCATCAAGAGTTAATCCATTGACACTAAATTCATAATCTGCCCTGCTATTGAATTTCTTAAAAAATGTAATATCTTTTTTTATTTCTTTAAAATATAATCTTTTTTCCCTATC
Organism: uncultured Atribacterota bacterium; assembly: GCA_964404675.1. Classification (GTDB taxonomy): domain Bacteria; phylum Atribacterota; class Phoenicimicrobiia; order Phoenicimicrobiales; family Stramentimicrobiaceae; genus CAZWUL01. Next base: position 1,300 of record CAYOLB010000302.1, read on the forward strand.
GCTTAATTCCACATTTATCAGCTTGGATTCCTTGTTATAAAAAGTTATGCGCTTAAGTATGTTTTCAGGTTTATCTGAAAGGTGGACTGAAATAGAACTATTGCCGCTTTCCTTCTTCGATTTTTTATACTCCCGCAAGTATATATCCCTTAAACCGGAAGGCGATGCAGCTATTACTACATTTTCTTTTTTGTTAAGCAAATCATGCAAGACTACCCTTGTGTCTTCTCTAAAACTATAAAGAAACATATATTCATCCAAAATATACTCTTTCGGTTTTCCGAAATATTTCTCAATTTCATCATCAAAATCATAAAAACTAAAGCCTATTTTATCTGCCAGAAGTTTACCAATTGTAGACTTGCCGACACAACTTACCCCAACCAGATAAATTATCATATTTCTAATACTCTCCATTATCTTTAGGATGCATTTAATTCTTATCAGGTAGCATATTACTTCCCCCAAAACGGTCATAATACATATCCCTAATCCATAGGCTTACAGGTTTCTTCCAGCTCTGGCTCTTGTTGGGAATGTTTTTTATAAGACTTTTAGGGTTAAGACCAAGCCTTTTAGCCATCTGTACTGTTTCAGCATTCAAGCGGCATCTTTTTTTGGCCTCCCTCCATAAATTATCTTTATTCTTACCAGTCATGATAATCCATTATAGAACTAATCTAGTGATAAGAATATAATATTCCTACTCGTTTATTGCTTTTATTAAACTCAATAAACCAGGCAAATGCTTCAATTTTGATATTTATTTTATATATGGATAATGAAATTAGACAAAAAATAGATAATGAATGCAAACTCAAACGCTTTGATGGAAGAACAAAAGGTCTTAGTTATTCGGTTGAATTTTCTAAAAAAGGTGATGGCCTGGTAAAAATAACTGCTGATAAAAGTGAGTTTACCTATCAATTAAAGGAACTGCAGGAACTTTATGCTCCTGAAAAGGACTCTGTCTTTGAATTAAACTGGGACGATGAATACTATATTTCCCTTTTAAATACAATTGAAAGTGGGATAAGGTATATTGATTCTTCGAATATTGGATTAACCGATACAAAAGTTATTTTTTCACTGGAAGCACTGGTTTCAAAACCTGATTCAAAAATCGATGATATTATTGTAAGGGAAATAAACCAGAGACTACGATATCAGCTTAGCACCGGTGATTATACCCGCAAAGAGGTCAGAAGGGCTCTTAATAAAATTCTAAGGTCTGCAAAAAGACATAACCGGACCAGTGGAGTAAGGGGTTATCTGGGCTTTATCAGGCATTTTATTCCATGAGCCTTCAAAAGATATGATCTTGATATCCTTATAATAATGAAATCCGATCTTCCAAGATACAATCGCTCAATACC
>CAYOLB010000303.1:0-64336 GCA_964404675.1 uncultured Atribacterota bacterium
TTTCTATCTTTGTTTATAGGGGTAGACATTTCTTTCCATTTTTTAGAAAGATTATCTAAAAATGAAGCGATTTCACCACTGAGTACGGTTTCTGCCCCTGGATGTGTTGGCCTTGCTCCTGACTCGGATATAATAGAGCGAAGAGCTTCAGGATTGTCAATAATCGGGCATGGAGCCAGCATATTATCAGAAAAAGGTTGTCTTTTTTGGTAAGACTTAAATAAAGGATTCTGCAAAACTTCTTTTAAGCTCTTGTTTTTTATATTATCTACAGAAAAATGTACAAATGCACATGGCTCTACATCACCTTTGGCATTAATATGGAAATATCTTCTGCCACCAGCAATACAACCACCGGTAAAGCTGCCATCATTCCAGAAGTCTGCCAGGAAAAATGGTTTGTTATTTCGGATTTCAGGAACACGATAGGCTAATTTAGCCCTTTGCTCAGGAGTAATCATTAAGTCTAAATTAGGATCCCTACCAATAGGTATATAATGGAAAGACCATCCATAAATTGCCCCTTTGTTAATCATATAATCGATAAAATCATCAGTGGCAAATAATTCATCTGCATTTTCGCTAGTTACAGTAACACTAATACCAAAGATAACACCACGCTGGTGTAATCGGTCCATAGCAGCCATAATCTTATCATAGGTACCTTTCCCTCTTCTTTGGTCAGTTGATTCCCTATAACCTTCCAGGCTGATTGCTGGACTTACATTGCCTACCTGAAGCATCTTATCTGCCATATCGTCATCAATTAACGTTCCGTTGGTATACATCATAAATCCTACATCCGGATGTCTTTGGAAGATCTCAAATAAGTCAGGATATACAGTAGGTTCTCCACCGGAGAGGACAATGAAGTAGATACCTAATTCTTTGGCTTCATTTATTATCCTGTCAATTGTGTTAATATTTAATGAATCACTTTTTTTGTATTTACCAGCCCAGCAGCCAATACAGCTTAAATTGCAGGCACTAGTAGGGTCAATAAGTATAGTCCATGGCACTGCTACCCCAAGCTCTTTGGCTATCTCAAATTGTCTGGGTATTCCCATCAAGGCAGAGTTGACAAAGAAGTTCATAATCATACCATTTTTATAACTAGGTGCTACCTGAGATAGTCTTTGAATATATTGCTTTATTGCTGGATTTGTTTCATAAGATTCCTTGATTGTAGCAATTTCTTCATGATGTTTGTCTGTACGAGCAACTTTATCTACTAATTCTAGTACCTTAATAAAATTCCTTTCTGGATCTTTTTCTAAATAATTTAGGGCTTGTTTTATTATCTGCTCAGCAGCAAATTTTTTGGCAAAGTTAAAGTTGATTCCCATTATTGTTTTCCTCCTTTGCTTATTTTAAAACTACTTTATCTTATCAATTAGCTGACAAATAAAATTGATATTACCTTCCTTATCTTCAGGGAATTCTTGAGCAAAATCATGCATAGCAAGAATTAACACTCGAATCACCCTTTCTTTGTCTTTATTTAATAAGTCTAAATTATTTTTTTCTTCAGCCCGGTATATTAAAAATCTCATAAGCATTAAAAGATGGTTTTTTAATTCTACAAATACTCTGTTATCATTTTTGTTGCTTATGATTTCCCTGCCAAATCTTTTTAGTTTAACTATTTCGTTATAGAGAAATCTGATAAACTCATATGTGCCCTTTTCATTTTCAATTATATTATTTAAAGAAAAATAGATATGATCGAAACTCAATTTAAATGATTTTAAAAATAAATCTTTTTTATTAGAATAATAATTATATAGGGTACCTACTGATATACCAACATCTTGGGCAATCATTTTCATAGTTACCTGATTATAACCTTTTTCGGCAAAAAGATTAAAAGCAGATTCGTTAATCTTTCCTTCTACATTATCTAGAAGCTTAGGCAATTATGACACTCCCTGTACTTGTATTCTCTATTTATATTTAAATATGTTGTTAATCAAGATATAACAATAAATATTTTATGAACACATATTCATAATAAAACGAAATACATATTTTGTCAAATTTACCTTTTATTAAAGGAATCATATTTTTTGTATATTGTTGATGATATTTATTTTTACTAGCAGGTTATATGTAATGCAGCGACTTTTTTAACATTTTGCACTAGATTATATTTTTTACATGCTTGTTTTGTTTTTAGTATTAAAATTGTTTCGATTCCATATTCTTTTATCTTTTTTATAGTAATATTATCAACATGCATTAATCCAAATATGCCTGTTCCGATAATTAATATTTCCGGTTTATAATTAATTACGAGTTCTAGGTCATTTATAATTAGGGAATGCCTGCTATTTCTCCACCAATTATTGTGTATTTTATCAGGAAATATAATCACATCTGAATAATATGTACTATTATCAATTACGATTTTACCAAATTGACATTCATTGATAATTTTCATAATTAAATACCATTCTTATATTAAATATACAAAGGTTAAATGATAGTCAAAAAAGAAGATATCACAATATTTGCGGTTCTTGAATATACTGAATGTTGTTATTTTGATATATTTTAGCCTTTATTGTTTAAATATTATTGAAGCATAACCTACAACTTGTTCATTCATTCCTGACACATCACCTGAAGTTGCATATTTTAGTAATTGACCTTTTTTAATCCCATACTTTTTGCAAATGTTAGTTACTATTGCTATAGGCCCGGGACCACAAATTGATGCACCAGAGTGTTTAATTGTCTTGTAAAAAAGCTGAATATCCATATTTGTTATCTTTTCAATTGCTTCATAATCCTTGCGCTTTGCACTTTCCTGAACTTCATAATGAGTAAAATCAGAACTAGCAATAAAAAGGCATGATTTTTCTTTTGTAGCTTCAAAAATAGTATTTGCCAGGTAATCCATTACTGATAGATCTTGATTTGCAATGCATATTGGAATTATTTTAAAGTGATAGTTGGGGAAAATAAATTGCAAGAAAGGTAATTGCACTTCGATGGAATGTTCTAGAAGATGTGCTTTGATATCTTCCTTTATTATTCTATTTTTATCATAATCAATAATTCCCCTTGCAAGTTGTTCATCAATTTCAATGTTTCCAAGTGGTGTTTCCCAGTAGCCAGAAGACATTAAAGAAATTGATTCTCCAAATCCCCTATGATTAGGACCGAAAAGTATTATTGTTTCCGGTGCTTTTTCATAAGATAAACTCAGATAGTGATGGGCAGCAATAGGACCTGAAAATATGAACCCAGCATGGGGTGAAATAACCCCTATTATTTTTCTTTCTTTTTGAAGATTTTCAGGTAACTTTTGAGGTCCTATTTCATGAAGGAAACATTCTTTTAATTGTTGGGACAATGATTCTTTATCAGCATCATAGAAAGAACCTGCCACCATAGCCTTTCTTCTATACTCCATATCAAACCTCCACAATATTTATATATAAAGGATATAATATAGAAATAATTATTAAAACCGAGTTCTATCTCGATAATGTTTACCACCTTTTTTCTTTTTATTTACTACTTTGGGTAAAATAAATAAAATTATAACAGCAATGAAGATTAATATAATAATAATTCTAAAAAATAATGAATTGTATAAATATTTAGCATAAGCCAAATAATAATTAATTTTTATGTTTGGATAATCTTGCTGACTAGCAATAACAACCTTATAGTAATTAATAGCTTCTTTATATTTACCAGCTTGGTTATATTCTGTGGCAAGCTTATAATGGGCTTCAATGTATTTTAATTCAGTATTCTGGTCATTAGGGTATTCTTCTAAAATAATGCTATATTGATCAATAGCTTCTTTAAACTGTTTATTTTCAAAATATGCAAATGCCATTGCCCTTCTAGATTCAAAATCTCTTGTGTCCTCTCTTAAAACATTTTTTAAAGCCTCTATTGCTGGTTCCCATTCTTCTTTTTCAATATAATCCATTCCTAATTGTTTATTAATAATAATTTCTGATGTACAGTATTTAGCAATCTGATTATTACCAGCATCAGCAACATAAATGTATCCTCTTTTATCTACTGCGATTCCTTCTGGATAAAGTAAAGAAACACCATTTACTTTATTTCCAAATTCTGTAACAAAATTATAGTTATTATCAAACTGAACTACTTTACCATTTTTATAATCAGTAACATAAATATTGTCTTCATCATCAATGGTAATATAACGAGTACCATTAAATTCACCAGTACCACTTCCAGCAATGCCCAACCTTCTGATAAATTGGCCATTGCTTGTAAAGATTTGTAACTGGTGGTGGAAAGTATCTGCTACATATATATTGCCTTCTTTATCAATGGCAATTCCCCTTGGGTAATAAAATTCTCCATCTCCCATTCCTTCTCTTCCAAAAGCATACAAAAAATCATATTCTTTAGAAAAAACCTGAACCCTATTATTACCAGTATCAACAACATATAAATTACCTTCTTTGTCAATGGCAATTCCCCTTGGATTGTCAAATTCTCCCGGGTTAATACCTTCTTTACCGAATACTTGAACTGATTTTCCATTTGTTGATATTTTATGCAGACGGTTATTATGTTGTTCTACGACAACAATATTTTTATCCTGATCTACTGCTATCCCTACAGGACCGTCAAGTTGTAAATCATCATTTTCATCAGGTATAACTCTAATTATATCACCATCGTTATTGAATATTTGTATTCTATCATTTTCCCAATCAGTGACATATATATTGTTATCTTGGTCTAATGTTATCCCCACAGGGTAATTAAATTCACCCGCTTTACTTCCAAATATGCCAAATGTTTTTTCAATAAGATAATCATTGTTAGTCGCATAAGAATTTATAATAAATATTAGTAAACAAAAACATAAGACATCAAAAAATAATAATTTTAAACAGTTTTTTCTATTTTTGGGAAGCATAATAATCTACCTCTCATTTTTTAGAAATAATTTTGTATATATCAATCAATAATTAGAATTACTCAATTCTTTTATTTCTTTTTCTATTATTGACAAAGATTCTTTCTGATATTTTAAATCTTTTTCTCTCTTATTATCAAGATAGATTGGTTTGCCTACATTAATGTAAATATATTTTCTTTTTAAAAAAGAAGGTATCTTCTGCCCAGGTGGATAAATATCATATGTACCAATAATTCCTATTGGCACAATTGGCGCATTTGATTTGAAAGCTATTTTAATCAATCCTGCATTCAATTCCATAAGTCTGCCATTCAAAGACCTAGTTCCTTCAGGGAAGATACCCAAAATTTTACCTTCTTTTAAAATACTTAGACTTCTTTTTATTGAAATAAGATTTGCTCTTTCCCTATCAACTGGAATGGCGCCAAAATATTTTACAATAATCCCAAGAATAGGAACCTCAAAAATTTCTTTCTTTGCAATAAAATGAATTTGTCTTTTATTGGCTACTCCTAATGCGATTGGATCTAAGTAACTAACATGGTTAGCAGCAAATATTAATGGTCCTTTTTTATTAAAATATTCTTTACCATTTATCTTTATTGGCCAAAATAAAAAACTTAATATACAACCAATGTATCGTGCAAATTTATAAAACATTTATAATACTCTACCATTTTTTATATGTCTATTTATATTAGGCGTGCCCGAGAGGACTTGAACCTCCAATCTACGGCTCCGGAGGCCGTCGCTTTATCCAATTAAGCCACGGGCACTTAATAAATGAGATTTGTACCTATATTATAATAACATTATTTTTGTTTATTTGTTCTATAATATTATCAAAAATTAGAAAAGAAATGTGATTTGTCAAGAATAATTAAATAAGAAGAAAATATTTAAGAAGCGAAAGTACAAAATAATTAATGATTTTTTAATGTGTTTAGTCAAATATATATAATATTAAGAAGAAAGAAAATACTTATTCCCCCCGAATCATTTCTTTAATGCGCATTAAAGCAGAATTATTCGATCTTGCCATTTCATCCAGTTTCATGGTTATAAATTTAATAGTGTCCTCTAGATTTGGAATCATTACATATTCTAACGCATTAACTCTCCTTCTAGTTTTTTCTATCTCTTCAGTTAAAAGCACAATTGTTTTGTCTAATTCAGCCATCTTTACCATCAGAGGAATAATATTTTTATATTTTGTTAAGGCATTGTCTAATCCAGGGTTTGTATTAACCATACCATATGTATACAATTCACCTTCTTCGATAATTTCATAATGAGGTACTTGGACACTCATTATATTCTGATGTGATATTTTCACTTTTGTGATTCTTTTAGGGAAAGAAAAAATAGAATCTAAATCCCTGTTTCCCATAGAAAGGCTTGCCAAAAGAAATTCATTCATATTCTCTCGCATTGTTTTATCAAATTCTTCTCTAATTTTTCTGTTTTCTTGTACAAGTTTAATGAATTTTTGGATAAGGGCATCCCGTTTGTCTTTTAACAGTTTATAACCTCTTCTTGCTAATGCCAATCTTCTTTTTAATCTCAACAATTCCATTCGGTTAGGGTTAACTGCTAATATCATCCTAAAATACTCCTTAATATTGTCTTAGCGCATAATACATAATAATTATTAAATCCACATACATTATAATATTGCTTCTTGCTAACAATAATATTATATAAAATTAAGATTGTTTCTTATCACTATCATTGGAAGATTTGGGTAAATATTTATCAATGTATTCATCTTTTATTCGTTTTAGCTCGTTTACTGGTAACATTGAAAGAGTTTCCCAGCCTATAGTTAGACTTTTTTCTATATCACGATTTTCGTCTTCTCCCTGTTGAATGAATATTTCTTCAAACTTATCAGAGAATTTGACATACTTTTTATCTTCATCTGTTAAAGCTGCTTCCCCTAAAATAGTAGCAAGCTCCTTTGATTCTTTTCCACGGGCATATGATGCAAAAAGTTGATTCATCACATTAGCATGATCTTCTCTAGTTTTTTCTTTTCCAATACCTTTATCTTTTAATCTTGATAACGATGGCAATACATTTATTGGTGGATAAATCCCTTTCAAGTGCAATTCACGAGCTAAAATTATTTGTCCTTCTGTAATATAACCTGTTAAATCTGGGATGGGGTGGGTCTTATCATCTTCAGGCATACTTAATATTGGTACCATGGTAATAGAGCCTTTTTTCTCTTTAATACGTCCTGCTCTTTCATAAAGAGTTGCCAGGTCAGTATAAAGATATCCTGGATATCCCCTTCTTCCTGGAATTTCTTTTCTTGCTGCTGACACCTCTCTTAAAGCCTCACAGTAGTTAGTCATATCTGTCAAAATAACCAAAACATGCATATCTTTTTCAAATGCTAGATATTCAGCTGTAGTTAGAGCCATCTTTGGAGTAATTATTCTTTCAATAGCAGGGTCATTAGCAAGATTAATAAACATTACACTTTTTTCTATTGCACCTGTTCTTCGAAAATCGCTAATAAAAAAATTTGCTTCTTCAAAAGTAATACCCATTGCCGCGAATACAACAGAAAATGTTTCTTCTTTCCCTAATACTCTTGCTTGTCTGGCGATTTGTGATGCAACTTTAGAATGAGGAAGTCCAGAACCAGAAAATATAGGTAACTTTTGTCCTCTGACAAGTGTGTTAAGGACATCTATCGATGATATACCTGTTTGTATAAAATCATTAGGATAATCCCTGGCATAAGGATTTAAAGGGCTACCATTGATATCCAAGCGTTTTTCAGGTATTATATCAGGTCCCTTATCTATAGGCCTTCCGGATCCATCGAATATTCTGCCTAGCATATCAGTAGAAACAGGTATTTCAATTACTCTTCCCAGGAAACGAACCTTTGTATTAGAAATATCTATACCTGTTGTCCCTTCAAACATTTGAACAATTGCTTTGTCTTCAGAAACTTCTAATACCTGTCCCCTTCTTTTTTCTCCATCAGATAATTCTATTTCTACTAATTCATCATACTTAACGTTGCTTATCTTATTTACAATAATTAATGGACCGTTTACCTCAGTAATTGTTGAATATTCTTTTATCATAAATTATTCATCCTTTCCTGCCTTGTTGAATGTTAAGGATTTAATATCTTTTTCTATTTCATCTTTTATTTTTTGGAATTCATTTAAATTATCTTCTGAAATGAATTTAGAACGTACAATCTTATTTTTAACTGATAATTGATTTAGTTTTTCATTAGAGATATTATCTTTTTCAATCGCATTGCTGGCCTTATTGTGGAAATATAATATTAAATCTAACATTAAAAATTGCTTTTTCATGGAAGTGTAGGTGTCAATTTCATCAAAAGCATTCTGGTGCAGAAAATCTTCCCTTATTGATCGAGCAGTATCAAGAATAAGTCGTTCCATTTTCGATAATGCATCAATACCTACAAGTCTAACTGTTTCTTCTAATTCGGACTCTTCCTGCAGAATACTCATAGCAATGGTTCTGTTTTTAATGTAATTATCGTCTATTTCTTTTTTAAAGTAATTACTTAGCTGATCAAGATATAAAGAGTAGCTCTTTAACCAATCAATTGCCGGAAAATGCCTTTTATAGGCTAATTTATCCTGTAAACTCCAGTAAACTTGAACAGTCCTCAATGTATTTTGTGTTACAGGTTCAGATAAATCTCCTCCAGGTGGTGATACTGCACCAATAACGCTTATAGTAGCTTCTTGTTCTTTAGAAGAAAGACATTTTACCCTACCGGACCTCTCATAGAAACTAGCAATCCTTGTACCTAGATAAGCAGGATAACCTTCTTCTCCAGGCATTTCTTCCAATCTACCGGATATTTCCCGCATTGCTTCTGCCCATCTAGAGGTTGAATCAGCCATCAAAGCAACATTATATCCCATATCTCTATAATATTCCGCAATAGTTATTCCAGTATAAACCGAAGCTTCCCTTGCTGCAACAGGCATATTAGAGGTATTGGCTATCAATACAGTCCTTTCCATTAATGGTTTACCAGAATTTGGATCAATCAATTCTGGGAATTCTAGCAAAACATCAGTCATCTCATTTCCTCTTTCACCACATCCAATAAAAATAATAATTTCAGCATTACACCATTTGGAAAGTTGATGCTGTACCACTGTTTTACCACTACCGAATGGTCCTGGAATACAAGCTGTGCCACCTTTTGCTATAGTAAAAAAGGTATCAATTACCCTTTGCCCTGTAATCAAAGGTTCATTGGGAGGCATCTTTTCTTGATAAGGTCGCATTTTTCTAACAGGCCACTTTTGCAGCATTTTAATATCATGTATTTTATCAGAATTATCCTTAATTTTTGCTATTGTTTCAGTAACATTAAAACTACCTTCACTAATACTTTCGATTGTTCCTTGAAGTCCAATTGGTACCATTATATGATGGGCAATGATTGAAGTTTCCTGTACTGTACCCAGCCAATCACCAGAACTAACTTGTTCCCCTTTTTTTAACAAAGGCTTGAATTCCCATTTTTTTGTTTTATTCAAACTCTCAGCTTCTACGCCCCTTGCAATAAAAGCACCTTCATTTTTAAAGATTATATCTAAAGGTCTTTGAATTCCATCATAAATTGATTTTATTAAACCTGGTCCAAGCTCAACACTTAAAGGTAAATTGGTGGTATATACTGGTTCACCTGGTCCGATACCAGATGTTTCCTCGTATACCTGAATAGTTGCCCGATCTTCATTTAATTCAATTATTTCACCAATTAATTTCCCTTCACTAACTTGTACCACATCATACATTTTAGCCCCTCTTAAGCCATCTGCAATCACTACTGGTCCTGAAACTTTAACAATCTTGCCTGTATTTTGTTGCATATTATCCCTCTTTTCTAAACAAAATATCTGTACCTACAGCTTTTTCAACATTTTTCCTTAATATATTTAAATTAAGGTTAGTATCTTTAATTCGATTTGGAAGGATACAAATAGACATTGACGACAATTTCTGATATTCCTCAATTTTATCAATTATTGTCTGAGCTATATCATTTGTGATAAAAATAATTTCAAAATCATTTTTCTCACAATCATTAAGCGCCTTTCTTGCCTCTTCAGCATTTGTTACTGGAAATAACTGTAATCCTATTAAGTTAAACCCAATAATTATATCTTTTTCTCCAATTAGTGCAATATTAGACATAAGAATTCCTTATATTTTTTCGTATAGTTTCCTTTGATAATTGATACCTTTTGCCTTTGAGAATCATTCGTATATTTTTAATATCATTCTCTTTTGCATAATAATATCCTACAATGCTTTCTAAGCCAAAAGAGGTATATTTACCAATTTTTGATAAATCCAAAATATAATTATCAATCAAACGTTCAAGCTCGAGCAAAGTATTTTGTTCTTGCCAATATTTGATTCCCTTTTCAACTATTTCAGCATAATCAGTCTTTTGAAAATAATTTGGCCATGAATTCACAGAATTTTCATATATCCCCAAGTATTTTTGAATTGGAAAATTGCCATAACCTATTAAAACTTCAGATAGTTTTGATTTATTAATGTGTCTAATCTTACATCTACAGGTAATCATTATATTGGTTAAATCAGTTTCTATTTTATAAAAGTAATTTAAATAAGGTTGATTAAAATCCTCTAAAAGCTTGAAAATTGTTTCATAGTAACCTTTATCTAATAGGCTTTCTATTAGCTGTATATCTTCTGATTTTGCATATTCTTCCTCAGTTTGTTTTATAAATCTTTCAATTTTCATAGGAACAGATTGATATTTTCCTTCAAAAACCGCTGCTTTCAAATAATCCTGTTTAACATTTCCAATCTCATATGTTGATATTGCTTCTTGTTTTGAAAGCAATTTTGATTTTAGGAATACTTTTAGATTGTAAAAATCATATTTCCAGTTAAACAATTCAAATAAATATGGATATGGTGAGATATCTTTAATTATTTTGAAAGTATCATTTAATATAGCTGTTAAACGATTATCTATTGTTGTATTTTTTGTATCTTCAAAGATAAACTCATCAACGGATCTCTCAGAAATAACTTTTATGGAGCTTTCTAAGTCTTGGGATTCCAGCATCTTGTCCAATATTTCTTGAGTGAGGAGACTTTTCTCTAGTTCTCTGATTCTAGCACATGCGTAACCATATTCCTCTTGAGTGTTTGTATTTTCGTTAATATATTTAAGCATTCTATTCCTCATTTTCTTGAAATAGAAACTGATTCAATTCTGTTTCAATGTTGTCCCTGATACTATCAAAAATTACATCAAGAGAAGCATTTTTCCTGATTTCTTCTGTTCCTAAAACAATCCCACCTTTAATGGGAAGTGTTTTTTTTGCAATTTTTAGTTCTCCTTTTTTCCCCATTGATTGCAGTTTTTTATTTATATTATTGATAAATTCCTGGTTTATTTCCTTACGTTCATTATTTCCTAAATATATGATTTCATTTCCAGTTTCAACATTATCGAAAATCAAGTTTTCCATAAAATTTCTGTATTTTTCATTACCTAAGTTTTTTATCCTATTCTCTGCCTCCCGAAAAATATCTCCAATAATTAACTGTTTCTCTGATAGTATCTCTTTATTTGATTCTAATTTTGACTCAGTAATAATCTTTTTTTCAGCTAATTCAGCCTCCCGCTCATAACGTTCCATAATACTGTTCTTTATGGATTCAATTTCGCTTTTAGCGTTTTCTTTGAATGTTTTTATTTCGTTATTAGATTCTTCGATAATCTTGTTTTTTTCCTGTGTAGCACTCTCAAATATTTTATCTTTAATATCTTTTACCGACATTCACAATACTCCTGTGTTCCTATTTAGATAATAATAAATTATATAATAACACCATTTAATAATAATATTGAACCTAGCAAGGACAAAACTGCATATGTTTCTACCATCGCGGGCATAACAACAGCTTTCCCGGTCTCTTCAGGTCTTCTAGAGATAAGACCTATTGACCCTGCTGAAGTCTTGCCTTGATAAATACCTGAAAAGAATCCTACAATTGCAATAGGAAAACATGCATATAATATTTGTAAACCCTGATCAATTGTTAACTGTTCGGGTACACCAGCAAAAATTCCTATTCTAGTTAACACCAAAAACCCTACTAATAATCCATAAATACCTTGTGTTCCGGGTAATGCTTGTAACAATAGGACTAAACCAAATTTACCTGGGTCCTCAGTCATTATCCCTGTACCAGTAGTTCCAGCTATGCCTACACCTATTGCAGATCCAGACCCAGCCAATCCTATAGCTAATGCTGCACCTAAATAGGCAAGAACAATACCATCTGTCATTAAATGAATCCCCCTTTTCTATCATTTTCTTTTTTAAAATACTATGAAATTATTAAACATTTTAAATTAAATAAAATGATTAATATATCATTTATTTATTATCTATCACTTTTATATATTTTGTATTTAAACCAAATGTTTTAAAAGAAATACCACCAGCTCTATAAAATTTGGTAAAAAATTCTACATATTGTAATCTCGCATCATGAATAAAAGCACTTAGTCCACTGATTAACAAATTGAATAGATGCCCTATAAATAATATTAATATGATTAAAAATATTCCTACATAGGGGACATTGGCCATCGTGGCAAGCATATTAAACATAGTAGCAATTATACCTGTTGCTAAACCAAGTGCAAACAATCTTGAATAAGAAAGAACATCGCTAAAATAACCGGTAATATCATATAAAGAAAGAATTCCGCTTCCAAATCTCATAATAATATTTTTATTTGTTCTTCCTTGGGTGCTGACAAGTATAACTATGCCGCTTATAAGAAAAATCCATGCTACCTTTCCTAGGATTGATGGTAACATATTTTGTACTAAAACCATAATAATTCCAGTTAAAAGCAATAGCCATGATATTTGATCCATTAATCCATCAATCAGCTTGCCCCTGTTAACGTTATCAAGAAATTTTAAAATTATTCCAGTATATACCTGAATTATTCCGAGTGAAATACTCAATATCAAAAGAGGTAATGGATTATCTGTTGGGTTAAAAAGCGATAACTTCTCTACTAGGAAATACCTTAAACTGTCGAAAGCAGGTGGTAGATAATTTAAAACATCTCCAAACCAACTCCCCACAATTATTCCACCAAATATTCCAGCAATACCACAATAATAAAGCAAAGTAAAAAACTTCTTTGCACTACCCTCTAGACCAAGTTTTTTTATTGCAAGATAACAAAGTATTGCCAAAACAGCTCCATATCCCACATCAGATAGACATAGCCCAAAGAATATAAAGTAAAATAATGAAAGTACTGGTGTTGGATCCTTTTCAAAATAATTGGGTAAACTGTACAATTCAGTTATTACTTCAAAAGGCTTTACCAATTTATGGTTGTCTAAAGCAACTGGGACCTGTTCGCTTTCTTTTGGTTCACTAAATTGTACCTCATAAGCCATGAAGTTCTCTTTTAATCTCTTTTCCAATTTATGAATATCTTTTTTCTTTACCCATCCCTTAATAACAAATGTATTTTTGCTTCTTTTTAAAAGAGTATTAGCATCCTCTTTTTCCTTATTAATAGATAAATAATCGTAAACTTTATATACTGCTTTGTTTTTCTTAAAAATATTTTTTAAGTCTATTTCTATTTTTTTTCTTTTCTCAGAAATATCTTCCATATTTTTGGAAACTTCTTTCAATATATTCTTCGGTGTTCCAGAAAAAGAGTGATTATATTTATAAAACTCAATGTGGTTTTGTTGTGAAATTTCTTGAATATTTTCAATATCTTCTTTTAAACATATAATGGCAATTTTTAAGGTACTTTTTTCTTCTTTTATTAATTGAACAATACCGTTTCCGGTTTTATTGGAGACTTCACTAGTAAATTTATCATAATTACCCTTTGGTATTGTTCCCAATAAATACCTGATATATTTTGACTGATTCATTGTAGATAAATCAAGATCTAGCTCTTTCCAATCCTGAATCTCTTCTTGAATAGCAAATAATTTATTCTCTTGTAATTTAAGATGGTTAACCTCATTATCATATTCTCTACATTGTTGATATAATTTTTCATAATTGAAATCTTTTGATAATTCAGTCAATTTTTTGAAATCAACTTCTTCTTTAGCAGAAAATAATGACTTTAATCCTTTTTCTTCTGTTTCTTGATAATTTGAAAGAAGGTCAATACAAAATTTTACCTTGTTTAATTCTAAAGATATATTTAAATCAATATCATCAATATTGTCCCAATTATGAAATGCGGTTTTTTCACCAATATCTATAATTTCAATACAATTTATTTTTTGTAATTCTTTCAACAATTGCTCTTTTATAGATAGATGTGCAAATATATGGAATTTATTAACTTTAGATATAGCCATTTTATTTCACCAAATTATTTAAAATCATTGTTATTGCTTTTTCTTTTTTGCTTTTAAATGAATCTCTAAGTTGTTCCCTTTCTTTTTTACAATTTTCATGAATTTCTTTAGCATTCTGATGTGCTTTTTGGGTTCGTTCTTCAACCATTTCTTGGCCCTTCTTATTCCATTGATTTATTATGTCTTTTTTATTTTGTTCATGTCTATATTTTTCATCATTAATCATTTCTTTTGCTTTTGTTCTTGCATCTTCAATCATTTTTTCAGCTTCATTTTCAGTATCCTTTAATTCAGTTATTATTTTTTTTAACATATTAAACTCCCAAAAAATTGCCAATTTAAAAGTTTTTAAATTGCAATATATTTATCAAAATCTTAGAAACACATTTAATTAATTTAACATAAATTATTTTTTTAGTCAATTATCGAATATCATAATGTGAATTAAAAATTAAAACTGCACACTTTTTTACATGATTTAAAGTATAAAAGTAAACTCATTGAAACTATAATCTCAAAATGAAGCATTTATAAGAAGATATATTTAATTATTATCCTAATTAGATTTTAGTTGATTCACAATATCAAGATACATTTGTAATCTCTTTTTTGCTCCTTCCACTAATCCATATTTTTCTTCTTTTACTCTCTGGGTTAAATATTGTAGCTTTACCTTTCTGACTTTGTAATCATATTTTTTTACTACCTTTGTGATAGCTACTTCCAAACCAAATTTTAGTAAATCCATGTTAGGGATACTATCAATAATTTCTCTTTTCATAGCTCTTTGTCCTGATAAATAAGGCATCAGAAATTGGGGCAAATCTGTTAATAGTCTACCATGTGTAAATATACCAACAGTCATATCAGCTAAATTATCCCTTATAGGGTTAATTAAAGAATAAATGTGTTCTTGTCTTAATCCAACAAGATCAGCATCTAAAAATAATAATATATCTGAATCTGTCTTTTCGAAACCTTTTTTTATAGCCCCTCCTTTACCAATATTTTCTTCCACCTGGTAAACGTTTACTTTTAATTCACGGGCAATAGATACTGTATTATCCGTAGAACCATCACTTACTACAATAATATTTTCAATTTCTGGCACTTTTTTTACCGTCTTAATGACTTCAGCAATAGTAATTTCCTCATTATAAGCAGGGATTATTGTTGATATTTTCATATTTTCACCCTTTTTTTGTCTTCTTTTATTTTATATATAGGTAACTATAAAACCCTCAAGGCTGATGTCTTTAAAAAATCTCTATAACCATTTTTCTATGATAAATAAAACTTATAAATGATTCCTTATTTATTGTCACAAATAGATTTAATAATCTCTACTAATTTTTCAATAGATTCTTCTACTTTATACCGACCAACTAAAAAACCCTTCTTATAAATCATTGCCTCCTGGTTATTGAAAGCAATACCGGCGTCGGCTGTTTTTGCCTCTCCTGGTCCATTTACAATACAACCCATAATAGCTATATCTAAAGGTTGATGGATATTCCTTAAATTATCTTCTATTTTTTTAGCAATATCATGAATATTAACTTTGCATCGGCCACAGGTGGGGCAAGAAATAATATTAATACCTCTTTTTCTAATTCCGAGTGAACGTAATATATCATGTCCAACCAATACTTCTTGAACTGGATCACCGGAAAGAGATACTCTAATAGTATCACCGATTCCTTCATAAAGTAATATACCAATTCCTACAGCTGACTTTGTAATTCCGCTTCTATCAAAACCGGCTTCTGTAATTCCAATATGTAATGGATAATCAGTAATCTTTGCAATGATATGATTAGCCTTAATGGTATCAAGAACATTGCTTGATTTAATAGAAAGAATAATATTATGATAGTTAGTTTTTTTTAAAAAATTAATTAAATGTTCTGTTTGTTCGACCATTGCTTTGTAATTTGGTTCATTATATTTTTGCATAATTTTTTTATCCAGCGAACCTGCATTTATTCCAAAACGTATTAATATATTTTTTTTGCTAGCTTTTTCAATAATATCAATAATCTGTTCTTCTTTTTTTATATTACCAGGGTTGATTCTTATTCCGTCCACATTATTTCTTATTGCTTCAATAGCTACAGCATAGCTGAAATGTATATCTGCCATAATTGGAATATTTACCTGTTTTTTAATAGTCGGAATAAATTTACATGATTCAATATCTGGAAAAGCAATTCTAACCATATCACAACCAGCTTCTTCTAATTGTCTAATTTGCATAATAGTATATTCGGTATCTTCCACATTACAGTTAGTCATAGATTGTACGGAAACTGGATTATCGCCTCCGATTTTCAGCTTTTCAATTTCTACAACTCTGCTTTTTCTTCTATCAATATTTTTTATATACATGTATTGTTATCCTTTATTATTTTGAGAAAATTCTTAAAATATCTTGATATGTTGCAATTAAAAAAATCATTATAATTAATGTAAAACCAATAATATATAGCAAATTAATATATTCAGGTTCAAGAGGTTTCCCTCTTACTTTTTCAATCGCTAGCAAAACAATTTGTCCTCCATCCAGAATAGGGATTGGGAAAAGATTTATTATTCCCAAAAATATATTTATCACAGCACTAAAAAATAGCAAATTTAGAAAGCCAATCTTTGCAGCCTCTCCAGCCATTTGGGCAATTCCCAATGGACCAGCAAGCTCTACTGGTATTTTGCCAGTGAATGTTTCTAAAAAACCAATTGCTATTAAATGAATTATTTCAAAAAACATTTCAAATGACTTCCTGAATGATTGGAAAAGTGAGATTTTTTTAATATCAACTTCTAAAGTAATTCCAATCATCGCCCTATCGTATTCTGAATTGTATTCTGGAGCAACTTTAGTTTCGTAGTAACTATTGTTTCTCATAAGGCGAATATTAATTATTCTACCTTTTCCTTTATTGATTATTTCAGAAATTTCTTCAGCATTTTCAACTAGCATTGAATCAATTTCAACTATCTTGTCACCGCTTATCATTCCAGCTTTTTCAGCTGGGCTGTTCGCTGTAACGTCATTGATTATATTTGTTACCTGTGCTGTTCCGGAAAAGTAAAAAACAATTATTAGCAATAATATGGCAAGAATTAAATTCATGATAGGACCATTAAAAATTACAGCAAATCTGATAAAAAAAGGTTTTTTATCAAATCTTTCTTTATCAGGTAAGTATTCCCCAGATGCCATCTGTCTATTCTCAGCATTTTTGTCTTCTTCGTCCTGAGGTGTTTCACCAGCCATTTTAACATACCCACCAAATGGTAAAAGGCATAATATATATTCTGTTCCTTTCCAGAAAAAACCTGCAATCTTTGGACCAAAACCTAAAGAGAAACGGAAAACTTTTATACCCGCTAATTTTGCAGTAATAAAATGGCCAAACTCATGAAAAAGAATAGCTATTCCAAGAACAAAAATAAAAGCTAATATATTCAGCAATTAAAATATCTCCCTTCTATCATTAGACAGTGTATTTCATCACTATTAATCTTTAATCTCAGAGCAAACTATTGCTGCTAATTTTCTTGTTTCTCTATCCTGATAAATTATGTCACTTATAGTAGGATTTGCTGTATTTTTGTGTTTATCCATTACTATAGAAACAACCTTAATAATGTCTTTAAATTTTAATCCCTGATTCAAAAAAGAATTAACAGCAACTTCGTTTGCGGCATTTAACGCAGCAGGAAAAGTTCCTCCTTGTTTAATGGCTTCATAACAAAGATCAATGCTAGGAAATCTTTTTGAATCGAGTTTTTTAAAGGTTAATTGCCCTATTTTTGCTAAATTAAGCCTGGCTAAATTATTTTTAATTCTTTTTGGATAATGTAAAGCAAAATGGATAGGGATACGCATATCATGATTGCTCAATTGAGCAATCATGCTACCGTCTTCATATTGAACCAATGCATGAATATAACTCTGAGGATGTATCACAATTTCTATTTTGTTTAGTGGAATATTAAAAAGCCAATAAGCCTCAATGACTTCAAGGCCCTTATTCATTAATGTCGCAGAATCTATTGTTACTTTATTCCCCATCTGCCAATTTGGATGATTGAGTGCTTCCTCAACAGAAACCGTATCTAGGGCAGATTCTTTTAAATTATAAAATGGACCACCTGAAGCAGTAATAATAATTTTTTCAATACTTTCATAATACTCTGATTTAATACATTGCAATATTCCACTATGTTCACTATCAATTGGTATTATCTTTATTCCATTAGCCTTTGCTTCTTCAGTTAATAATTCGCCTGCAGAAACTACTATTTCTTTGTTTGCTAAGCAAATCTCTTTTTTTTCAATAATGGCTTCCATGACTGGTTTTAAGGCAGTAATACCAGTAATTGCTACAACCAGCATATCAACTTCTTTTAATACAGATATTTTGCTAAGGCCATATTCACCATATAATATATTACAATTATTTATATTACTTAATTTGTTTTTTAGCTCTTTGGCAAGCTTGTCATCTTTTACTACTACATATTTTGGTTTAAATATTTCTATCTGCGTTTTTAACATATCAACATTTTTCCATGCAGATAGTGCAAAAACCTCAAAATATTCTGGCTCATTTTGAATTACTTCTAATGTCTGCTTCCCTACAGAACCAGTAGATCCCAATATTGCTAAACGTTTTTTCATTAAACTTTTCTCCATATTTATTTTTTACTTTTTACTTGTATATATTGATTTTAAATATTAAAAAAATATTTTAAAAAAAAATATAAAACTGGGATAGAGAGTAAAATGCTATCCATGCAATCAAGTATTCCACCATGTCCTGGTATTATTGTACCAGAGTCTTTAACAACAAAATTCCTTTTTATGATTGACTCAAACAAATCACCAATCTGGCCACAAAGAGCCGCAATTAAGCCAAAAGCAATCATAAATACCAATCTGGAGGGAATTAAGAAATAAAAAAGTATGCCACAAAATAATCCACCCAATAGACCGCCGATAGACCCTTCCAAGGTTTTGTTGGGGCTGATATTTGGGAAAACATGTCTTTTCCCAAAGTTAGTACCAACAAGATAAGCAAATATGTCATTCATCCATGTTGCAAATAGAGCAAAAATAACAAATATTTTCCCGCCTGTCATACTTCTTATGCCAATTATAAAAGATAAAGAATGACCTATATACATAGCAGCAAACAATGTTAATGCTATATTGATAACCATATTATTTTTATGTGGGTTTTTATAAAAGTGTTCAAAAAATATAATTAATATAAGTATTGTAAAAATTACATTATCTTCAATAAATATATTATCTGGTAAAAATCTCCTGAACAGAAAATATAATGTTAAAATAAGTCCTAAGAGTAAAGAGGGATTATATATTTTCTTGAATATATTAAATAATTCAAGAAAACCCAAAATAGCTATCAAGGCAATAGTCAAATGAAATAATAATCCACCGAGGCTGATAACAACTAATATTATGGGGACTCCTATAAAAATAGTTAAAGTTCGTATTTTTATTTTTTCAAATTTCTCCCCCATATTTTCTCACCCTTTTTTCGTAATCTTTTAAAGCTTTCAAAAAATCATCCTTAGAAAAATCTGGCCAATATGTTTTCGTAAACCACAATTCTGTATAAGCAATTTGCCATAATAGAAAGTTGCTGATCCTTTTTTCTCCTCCAGTTCTAATTAGTAAGTCAGGATCTGGAATCCCTGCTGTAAAAAGATGTTTACTTATCATGTATTCGTCAATATCATTAAATTCTTTATTATGCTCTTTTATCTTAAAATAAAGAGACTTAAAGGCATGACATATATCAGCCCTACCACCATAATTTATTGCTATATTTAGAATAAGTCGAGAATTGTTCTCGGTAGCTTTTTCTAAATTAATCATTGCTGTTTTTAATATTTTGGATAGAGTATCTCTGTTACCTATAAAATTCACTTTGATTTTATTCTCTATCAAATTTATTTTTTCTCTTTCAATAACTTCCTGGAATAAATTCATTAGTGATGTAATCTCATTTTGAGATCTTTTCCAATTTTCGGTGGAAAATGCGTACAAAGTTAATATCTTAATCTTAACTTTTATTGATTCAGTTATAATCATTTTTATGGTTTTCACGCCTTCCCTATGACCCATAAAACTAATTAGTCTATGTTTTTTTGCCCAGCGTCTGTTGCCATCCATTATAACTGCTAAATGTCTTGGTATTATTTTACAATTTTCAAAGCTATCCAAAATATTATTAAGAGCCATTAAATTATTTACCTTTATTGTTTTATAAAAAAACCCCATTTTATATAAAATTATATTTTTATTTTAAAAATTACATAATAAAAAGGGGTATTGTTTAATCTATATTATCAAATAAATATTAATTTTTATAAATAATGCTTTACAATCCTCCGGATTAAAAGGATTACTTTATTCTTTAAACTTTCATTATTTCTGATTCTTTAGTTTTGTAGATATCATCTATCTTTTTAATATAATCATCAGTTAATTCTTGAATTTCCTTAAATAATTCTTTACTTTGATCTTCCGATATCTCACTATCTTTTTCCATTTTCTTTATCTTATCATTTATCTCTCTTCTAACATTTCTAATGGCTACTTTGGAAGATTCAGTTTCTTTTTTTACTATTTTTGCTATCTCTCTTCTTCTCTCCTCTGTCATAGGTGGAATTGATAATCGAATAATAGTACCATCATTATTTGGTGTTAAGCCAAGGTCTTCTTTCCAGATGGCTTTTTCTACATCGTTCACACAATTTTTATCCCATGGCTGAATAACAATCAAATCTGCTTCTGGTACAGATATATTGGCAATTTCTTTTAAAGATGTTGGAGCACCATAATACTCAACTTTTATATTTTCTACTAGTGCGCTAGAGGCTCTTCCAGTTCTTATATGAGATAACTCTTCTTTTATAACCTGAATAGCCCTTTTCATTTTATGTTCGGCTTCATTTGTAATCTCGTTTAACATCATTAATCCTCCCTTACAATTGTTCCTATCGGTTCTCCTAGAATAACTTTTTTTATGTTTCCAGGTAAATTTAGATTAAATACGATAACAGGAACATTATTCTCCATACATAATGATATAGATGTAGCATCCATTACTCTTAAATTTTTATTTAGAAAATCAAGAAAACTAATTTTCTTATATTTTAATGCATTTACATTTAAAAGTGGATCAGATTCATAAATACCATCTACTTTTGTTGCTTTTAATATTGCATCCGCATCCAGCTCAATTGCCCTTAGTGCAGCTGCAGTGTCTGTTGTAAAGAAAGGGTGTCCGGTACCTGCTGCCAATATGATAATTCTATTTTTTTCTAAATGCCTGATTGCTCTTCTTCTAATATAAGGTTCAGCAATTGCTTTCATCTCAATAGCAGTCTGTACTCTTGTTTCAATATTGAGTTTTTCTAGAGAATCTTGTAAAGCGAGGGCATTTATAACAGTGCCTAACATTCCCATGTAATCAGCGGATACCTGGTTAATACCTTTCTTGCTTGCTTGTCTGCCACGAAAAATATTCCCACCACCAATGACAATTGCAATTTGGATTCCCATTTTCTTTATATCGGCTAATTCTTTTGATATAAAGTTCACTCTCTCAACATTAATTCCGCCTTTGCCTTCTAAAGAAAAAGACTCTCCACCTAATTTCAATAATATTCTTTTATAAATTGGGTTATTTTTTTGCATTTTTTTGATAGCTTTTTATTCTTGTTCTCCAAGTTGAAATCTGACAAAACGTCTAACAACAATGTTTTCTTTTAATATTGCTATTGCCTCTAAAATTAATTGGTTTACTGTTTTTTCTGTTTCTCGAATATATTCTTGTTCCAATAAGCAAATTTCTTTGAAATATTTATTAAGTTTCCCCTCAACAATACTATTAATAACCTTTTCTGGCTTATTCATATTTTCAACTTGTCCAAAATATACTTCTTTTTCTTTGTTTATAATCTCTTCTGGAACATCTTCTCGTTTAACATATTTTGGGCTGGATGCGGCTATTTGGAGTGTAATATTTTTTGCTAATTCATTAAATTCTGGTGTTTTGGCGACAAAATCAGTTTCACAATTTATTTCCAACAATACTCCAACTTTACCATCTAAATGAATATATGAAGCAATTAAGCCATTGGAGGCCTTTCTGCCAAATTTGGAACTTGCCGATTGCATCCCCTTTTTCCGAAGATAATCAACTGCTTTTTCTAAATCACCCTCAGTTTCTGTTAAAGCTTTTTTACAATCCATCATTCCCGCACCGGTCTTATCTCTAAGTTCTTTAACTAGCTTAGCACTAATGCTCATCTTTTCAGTCTCCTTTAAGATAACAAATATTGAATAATAAACAAATTATTTGATTATACTGCAACTTTTATATTGTCTTCTTTTGCGTTACTCTCATCTTCCAAAGATTCTTTTTTACCCTCAAGTATAGCATCTGCAATAACTGAGGTCATTAACTTTATTGCCCTAATTGCATCATCATTTCCTGGAATTACATAATCGATTTCTTCAGGGTTACAATTAGTGTCAACAACAGATACAATGGGAATTGACAATTTTCTGGCTTCAGCTACTGCAATTTTCTCTCTCTTTGGGTCAATAATAAACAAGGCATCTGGTAATTTTTCCATATATTTGATACCAGTCAATAATTTTTCAAGTTTTTCCTTTTCTCTCTTTAAAATTATAACTTCTTTTTTAGGAAGTAAATTGAAATCTTCTCCTTGTTCCATTTTTTCTAATTGAAAAAGACGTTTAACTCTTTGGTTGATTGTGCTGAAATTAGTTAAGGTCCCACCAAGCCATCTGTAATTTATATAAGGCATTCCGCATTTTTCTGCTTCTAAACTTATTGATTCCTGGGCTTGTTTTTTTGTTCCTACAAATAAGATATTCCCATTATTTCTAGCTAGATTATGAACAAAGTTATAGGCTTCATCTATTAATTTTACAGTTTGCTGTAAATCAATAATATAAATATTATTCCTTTCCGTAAAAATATAGGGTCGCATTCTGGGATCCCACCGTCTTTTTTGATGACCAAAATGTACACCAGATTCTAATAATTGTTTCATAGATACAACGCTCAAATAACCACTCTCCTTTTTAATAAATTTTAAATAATCTTAAATATTTTAACATAGTTATATTATAAAATAAAGCAAGTTAAAAACCAAATAAGTATAACACAATTAATTTTGTTAATCAAGATACACAAATAATTATAATTTTCAGATAAAACTTTAAATATTATATTAGAATATTTGTAAAAAATTATAATATATATTTGCTTAGGTCTTCTTTTTGAACTACATTTTGCAACCTTGTTTTTACATATTTTTTAGTAATAATCACTTTTCTTTTCCCTATCCTAGGAGTATTGAATGATATTCTATCTAATAATTTTTCAAGGATTGTATAGAGTCTCCTGGCACCAATATTCTCGTTTTGGTCATTTACCATTACAGCCATTTTAGCTAATTCTTTAATCGCTTCTTCTTGGAATTCTAATTTAATTCCTTCTGTATTTAAAAGTGCCTTATACTGTTTAATAAGCGAATTATCTGGTTCTGTTAAAATTCTTTCTAAGTCTTCTTGATCTAAATTGTCTAATTCAACCCTTAATGGGAACCTCCCCTGTAATTCAGGGATTAAGTCTGAAGGCTTTGAAGAATTAAAGGCACCTGCAGCAATGAATAAAATATGATCAGTTTTTACAACTCCATATTTTGTAATAACCGAAGAGCCTTCAATAATTGGTAGAATATCTCTTTGAACTCCACTTCTGGAAACATCAGGACCATAGGATTTTTCTTTCATTGCAATTTTATCTATTTCATCAATGAATACTATTCCCAGTTCCTCGGACCTATTAATTGCTTCCCTTGCTATTTTGTTTGAATCCAACATCTTTTCAATTTCATCATCTAAAAGTACTTTTCTTGCATCAGATATTTTAATTTTTTGTCTTTTTTTCTTGCTTGGTAACATTCTATCCATAATATCTTTAAAGTTAATACCTATCCCTTCCATTCCCATATTGGAAAACAAGTCCAGGGAAGATTGATCCCTTTCTTCAATTTCAATATCTATTATTTTATCCTCAAACTGTCCCTTTTTGAGTCTTTCTCTTAGTTTTTCTTTAGTTTTCTGAATTCTTTCTCGTTGTTGACTTTGTCTTGAAAAATCATGATTAATAACCATACTTTTATTATTTTCGGTGGTGACATCAGCATTTTTGTATTCAGAATAATCTGTTGTCTTGTCTGTTAATTCATCATTTTTAATACTTGGGAAAAGCGCTTGCAATATACGTTCTTCTACTCTTTCTCTTGCTTTTTCCCTCATTTGATCAATCTTTTCATTCCTAACAATCTGAATGGCGGCTTGCACTAAATCTCTTATCATTGAATCAACGTCTTTACCAACATACCCTACTTCAGTAAATTTTGTTGCCTCAACTTTTATAAACGGAGCTTTTACAATTTTTGCCAATCTACGTGCTATTTCTGTCTTCCCTACTCCTGTTGAACCAATCATTATAATGTTTTTAGGAGTAACTTCATCAATTAATTTTTTGGGTAATTTTTTCCTTCTTACTCTATTCCTTAATGCTATTGCTACGGTTTCTTTTGCCCTTTTTTGTCCAATGATATATTTATCCAATTCTGAAACAATTTCAGCTGGCATTAAATCTTTGATCATATTTTCCCTCCATTATTCTTTGAGAATTTCAACTGTAATATAATCGTTAGTATAAATACAAATAGAAGCGGTTATTTTTAGCGATTCCAGAGCAATGTCAGAAGCAGTCAATTCAGTAAATCTAAGTAAAGCCTGTGCTGATGCCAGTGCATAGGGACCACCAGAACCAATTGCAGCAATAGGTTTATCAGGTTCTATAATGTCACCATTTCCAGATATAGTAAACATATCTTGCAAATCAGCAACAATAAGCAAGGCTTCCAATCTTCTTAACACTTTGTCAGTTCTCCAATCTTTCGCTAATTCAATTGATGCCTTTTTTAAGTTTCCTTGAAATTCTTCAAGTTTGTTTTCAAATCTCTCATACAAAGTAAGCGCATCAGCAGCTCCGCCTGCAAACCCTGTTAGTACTTTATTATGGTAAAGTTTCCTTATTTTCTTAGCTTCGTTTTTTGCAATGGTATCACCCATTGTAATTTGACCATCTCCAGCAATGGCTATTTCATGTTCTCGCCTCACAGCAAGAATTGTTGTGCCTTTATACATTGTTTCTAAGTCTCCTTCAATAATAAATATTTTTGTTCATACATTTTATAATTTCTTATGCTAATGTTTGTAGTATTTTTAAGGTATAGATAAATTATATATTTTAATATTTGTAATTATTAACATAAGATGGTTATTTCCTCGGTATAGATTTTTTATATGTTTTTATTAAATTATCTTTTGTTATATGAGTATATATTTGTGTAGTAGAAAGACTTTCATGTCCAAGCAATTCTTGTACAGATCTTAAATCAGCACCACCATTCAAAAGATGAGTTGCAAAAGTATGTCTAAAAACATGTGGGCTAATTTTCTTATTTATACAGGCAATCCGGATATATTTGTTAATAATCCTTCGAATACTTCTTGCAGAAATCCTTTTTCCAATATTGTTAATAAACAAAGCTTTATTTGAAATTGATTGACGGTAATTTTTTTTAGGAATTTGTCCCCTTTGTTCAATATATTTTTTAATAGCTTCTTTTACTGGCTTACTAAAGGGTACTATTCTCTCCTTAGAACCTTTTCCTAAAACCCTTATTGTATCATCTTCTAAATTTATATCTTTCAGATTTAAATCAGACAATTCTGTTACTCTCATTCCCGTTCCGTAAAGTAACTCAACAATAACTTGATCTCTTTTTGTGATGGCATTATCTTCCTTAAAAGAATCTATTAACTTAATGATTTCTTCAAAAAACAAGAAATCTGGTAACTTTTTTTTCAATTTAGGAATTTGAACATATTCTGCTGGATTACTATCAATTAATTCTTGTTGCACTAGATATTTAAAGAACACCCGAAAAGATGAAATTTTTCTTGCTATAGTTCTATCTGAATATTTATTTTGTTTCAAAAAAACAACATATTTTCTAATAAGTCGATAATCTATTGAAGCAAAGTTGTTTATTTTGTTATCCTTATTAAGATAAGCTAATAAAGCATTCAAATCTTTTAAATAAGCATTTACAGTATTGTAAGAAAAATTTTTTCTTTCTTCCAGATAATTACTATAATCTTCTAGTTGATTTTGCATTAATGATGTTTTATCTTTAATCATTTTTGCTTACCTTCTTGCGATAATCACATTTCTTTGAACTACATTGGTAAAAAGTGCCTTTTCTCTTGCTATTTATTTTTACCAAAATTGAGCCACATTTAGGACACTTTTCATTAACAGGCATATGTATTGAATAAAAATTACATTTAGGGTAATTACTGCAACCATAAAATATCCTACCCTTTTTGCTTTTACGTCTGATGATTTCACCATTACAATCTTTCATTGGGCAAGGAACTCCAATTTTAATCATGTATGGCTTAGTTGGATGCTCCAAAGGGTTTTTTGAACATGCCAGATATTTTCCATAAGGACCATTTTTTATTTCCATTGGACTACCACAAACTGTACATTTATCATTAGTGAACTCCTTGCTTTGTTCTATTAGGTTTCTTGGTGGTTTTTGATTTAATTTTTCCATATCCTGTAATAATAGCTGATAGAAAATATCCAATATTTTTTGCCAATTATTTTCTCCTGATTCTATTTTATCTAATTTGCTTTCCATATTAGCAGTAAATTTTACATTAATAATGTTGGAGAAATATTTCATTAAAAATTCATCAACAACAAATCCTAATTTAGTTGGTATAAATCTTTTATTTTCTTTTACCACATAATTCCTTGTCTGAATTTTATCAATAATAACAGCATAAGTACTTGGTCTTCCAATGCCCTCTTTTTCTAATATCTTGACAAGGCTTGCTTCGTTATATCTGGCTGGTGGTTTAGTAAATGATTGTTTTGGATCCAATTTTATTAGGGATAAACTTTCATCTATTTCAAGGGCAGGTATTATTTTTTTCTCAATATCATTATCTTGAAATATTTTTAAATAACCTTGGAACAATATCTTTGCACCATTTAATTCAAAAACATAATCTTTAGCATTTATTTTTACATTAATTCTTTCAAGCAAGGCAGATTTCATCTGACTCGCAATAAAATGTTTCCATATCAAATTATAAAGTTTGTTCTGATCAGACGAAAGGCTGTCTTTTATTATTTCGGGAGACAAGCTAACAGAAGTCGGCCTAATTGCCTCATGTGCATCTTGTACTTTTGAGTTGGTTTTCTTAACTGGGCTTTTACTTTTTTTCCCTGTGGAAACATATTCCTTTCCAAAATTCTTCTCTATATAATTTCTAGAACTTATTTTTGCCTCTTCAGAGATTCTATTGGAATCAGTTCTCATATAAGTAATTAATCCGAAAGTACCATGGCCTGGTATAGAAACACCTTCATATAATTGCTGTGCAACACGCATCGTTCGTTTTACAGAAAAATTTAGCTTATTATATGAAACTTGTTGTAATGTACTTGTTTTGAATGGTAATGGTGGGTGTTTATATTCTTTTCTTTTTTTAATGTCAGAAACAATAAATTGATAGTTCTTTATTTCATCACAAAGAGCCTCAGCTTTATGTTGATTCTTAATTACTATTTTTTTATTTTTTTTGGATACTAACAAGGCTTCAAAGGACTTTTCTTTCTGTTGGTTACCCTTGATTAAAATAGCATTTATTTTCCAATATTCCTCTGGCTTGAATGCCTCAATTTCTTTCTCTCTTTTTACAATAAGATGTACTGCAACAGACTGCACTCTTCCAGCACTTTTACCACGAGCATATTTATAACATAATGGGCTAACCTTATATCCAACCAAACGATCAAGCAACCTTCGAGCGATTTGAGCATCAACAACATTCATGTCAATTTTTCTTGGATGTTTAACAGATTGAAGGACAACTTCTTTAGTTATTTCATTGAACACAATCCGACATTTTTGTTTTTCTAAGTTTAATTCATTTGCAATATGCCAGGCAATTGCTTCTCCTTCTCTGTCAGGATCAGTTGCCAATAATATTTCTTCTTTTCCTTCTGCAATTTGTCTTAATTTTTTAATCATTTGACGTTTAGTGGGAACAACTATCCATGTAGGCTCATAATTATTATCTATATTTATCCCTAATCTAGATTTGGGCAAATCTTTAACATGGCCCTTACTTGAGGCAATTTGATAGCCTTCTCCCAACATTTCCTTCAGGACTCTTTCTTTTGTTGGGGATTCTACAATAATAAGATGTTCTTTCATGTTTACTTTTTCCTGTGTATAATATTTACTCAAAGAAATATTTCATTTCTTTTAGATAATTTTGTTCTCTTTTTTATGTATCAATCTATCTATATTAGAGCTATGCCTTATAATTGCAAATAATAAAATTACAATTATAAATATTTTGAACTGGAAAGTTGTTTTAATAAAAAAGCTCAGAATTAACATAGTAACAATAGATATAATAGAACCAAGCGCGGCATATTTTGTAGCAAAGACAATAATAGCCCATATAATTGCCGAAATAATTGCAATTATTGGATAAAAAGCCAAGACAACACCATAGGTTGTAGCAATCCCTTTCCCACCTTTAAAATTTAAAAAAATAGACCAGTTGTGTCCAATAATTGCGAAAATTCCTACTAATAAAAAAAACCACAGTTGTTCTAGCAGTAACCAATCTGCAAGTACAATCACCAAAAATCCTTTTAAGCAATCTCCAATCAATACTAATAATGCATATTTCATTCCCATTACACGGAAGGTATTAGCTACTCCTATGTTACCACTACCGTGTTTTCTTATATCTATTCCTCTTAAATATTTTCCAACCAGATATCCAAAAGGTATAGAACCAATTAAGTAGCTACACAATATCATAAATATTTGTGCCATTGTATAATCACCCTTTAATTTCCTTTGTTTCTTTTATTATAATAAAATAAAATTGGGATACCTTTAAAATTAAAAAACTGTATAAATTTATTCTCCATATATCTTTGGTATGAATTATATATGAGTTTTATATCATTTACAAATACTTTAAATGCAGGCGGCTTTACACCTACTTGGGTTATGTAATAAAAATGGAGTCTACGCCCATTAATAACTTTTGGTGGGTGTTGATTTACAACCTTTTGCAAAAAATTATTCAGGTCAGGAGTTGATATTTTTCTGCTATATTCATCATATAAATCTATAATTAATTTTAATATCCTGGAAACATTTTTTTTTGGACCTATTGCTATGCTTGTTATTATCTGGGTTTCTTTTAAAAATTTTAAATCATATTTACTTATTCTTATTAGTATGTTTTTAGCAGCTTCATTATTTTTAGCAAATATATCATACTTATTCAATAAAACTATACAGGCTTTTTTCTCTTCTAGAATTTTTTCAGCAAGACGTTTATCCTGCATACTGATATGCTGATTTGCATCTAAGACTAACAATACAATATCTGCCTTTTTGATAGATTCCATAGTTCGAATATTACCAAAATATTCTACTTTCTCTTTCACACTTCTTTTTCTACGTAATCCAGAAGTATCAATAAAACTTAAATGATATTGGTCAAAATAAATTGATGCTTCAATAGAATCCCTGGTAGTGCCAGGAAAGTTATCAACGATAAATCTTTCTTCATTTAATAGCGCATTCAATATACTTGATTTTCCCACATTTGGTTTACCAATAATTGCAATTTTTATTATATTATAGTATTCTGTTTTATTATCCAGATCAATTTTATTATTAATATTTGAAGTTATTTTTGCAATTTTATCCAACAATTCACCGATATTCTTACCTTGTTCGGCTGATATAAGAATAGGTTCTCCTAGACCTAACTTAAAAAAATCTCCAATAAAATAATTTTTATTCTGTATATCGCTTTTATTGACCACTAAAATTGCTTTTTTGTCTTTCTGACGTATGAACCTGGCAATATCCATATCTTCATCCTGAATTCCAGTTAAAATATCAAGCATGAGCAAAATAATATCAGCTTCCATTATTGCTTTTTTTGATTGCTCAATTATTTTCCCCTGCAGGGATTCAGTCTTTTTATTATAGTCTACTCCACCTGTATCAATTAAGGTAAACTGCATATTTTGCCAGTTAAAATCTGCATAATTCCTATCACGAGTTATTCCTTCCTCTCCAAGCACTATAGCTTTTCTATGCCCAATCAAGCGATTGAATAAAGTAGATTTCCCGGTATTGGTTTTTCCGATAATAGCTATTTTTACTACCATAATATTGTCACTCTAATTTTCTAAAGATAACATCTATATTAATAAATTTAGTATATAATAGATAAGCAGGATTATATAAAAAAATTACTATAGAATTAATAGAAGTATAATTCTATAGTAATTTCTTTATTTTATCGATAATACCTTCTGGATATTCTGATTTGAATATTTCAGAACCTACAACTAATATATTAGCTCCAGCATTCTTAACATTTGAAATATTTTCAAGATTAATTCCACCATCGACCTGAATGTCGATTTCTTTTTTGTTGTCTATTACCATTTCTCTGGCGTTTTTAATCTTTGACATCATTGCCGGTATAAATTTTTGTCCACCAAAACCAGGGTTTACTGTCATAAGAAGTATATTATCCAATTTATCAAGAACATATTTTATTGAATCTAATGAAGTGGAGGGATTTAATGCCACACCTGCTTTTAGTCCAGAATCAAGAATAAGTTGCAATGTACTATCCAGATGCTTACATGCCTCAACATGTATCGTAAGGCAATCATACTTGCCCATGGATTTTGAAAAAGATTTTATGTATCTTTCAGGACCTTCAATCATTAAATGAACACTCAGAGGTATAGAAGTATTTTTACTAATTGTATCAACAATCATTGGGCCAAAAGTAATATTTGGAACAAAATTACCGTCCATTACATCAAGATGTATCAAATCTATTTTGCTTTTTTCTAACATTATAAGCACATCTTTCAGACAAGAAAAATCAGAATTCAATATTGATGGAGCTAATATATTTTTAATCATAATAAAATCCTCTCACATTTTCATAATTTCAAGACTTTTTTATAAAAGATCTTCTCTATCTAAACTCCTGTATTGGATTGCTTCTGATAGGTGAGAAATGTTTATTTCTTCTGATAAAGCAAGATCCGCAATTGTCCTGGATAATTTTAATATTTTATCATAAGCCCTGGCACTTAATTTTAATTTATCCATGGCTTTATTTAAAAGTGTCCATCCTTCATTAGATATTTTACAATGCTTTTCAATGTCTTTGCGATTCATTTGTGAATTACAATAAATTGATTGATTCTTAAAACGTGCATATTGTATTTTCCTTGCCATTTCCACTCTATTTCTTATTTTATCTGAGTTATCTTCATGTCCATTTCTATTTGTTAGTTCTCTATAATCTAACCTTGGAACTTCAATCTGTATATCAATTCTATCTAATAATGGTCCCGATATTTTAGATCTATATTTTTTAATTTGATAAGATGTGCAGGTACATTGCTTGACAGGGTCACCAAAATATCCACAGGGACATGGATTAGCAGCTCCTATTAACATAAAATTGGCAAGATAAGTGACCGACCTTAGCGTCCTAGAGATTGTAACATTACCACTTTCTAAAGGCTGCCTGAGTGACTCTAATGCAGAACGATTAAATTCAGGTAATTCATCCAAAAATAGTACACCATTATGAGCCATGCTTATTTCTCCTGGTTTTGGTATTCGACCTCCACCAATTAGCCCAATGTTACTAATAGTATGATGTGGTGAACGAAATGGTCTTCTGGTCACAAGAGGACAATCCCTGTTTGATAGATTTGAAACACTATATAATCTAGTGATTTCTATTGATTCCTCCATGGATAAGGATGGCATTATAGTTGGTATTCTTCTAGCCAGCATTGTTTTCCCTGAACCAGGTGGCCCTATCATAATTACATTATGGCTACCTGCAGCAGCTACTTCTAAAGCTCTTTTGGCATGATTTTGACCTTTTACATCAGAAAAATCTATTTGGTAATCATTAACATTTTTCATAATTTTTTCTTTATCAATAATTATTGGAGGAATATCTATTTCCTGGTTTAAAAATTTAACTACTTCCCTTAAATTAGAAACAGGATAAATGCTTATTCCGTCTACAATACCTGCTTCAACAGCATTTTCTTCAGGAACAATTATATTTTTTATGCCCCTCTTTCTGGCCATTAGTGCTATAGATAATATACCATTGACTGGTCTTATTTGACCATTTAAAGAAAGCTCTCCAATCGTAATATATTTTTTATTGAGAAAATGATTTATTTGTCTATTTGCTGACAGTATACCAATAGCTATAGGCAAATCAAGAGCAGGACCTTCTTTTTTAACATTAGCAGGTGCCAAATTAACGGTTATTCTTTGCATTGGGAACTGGTATTCAGCATTTTTTATTGCAGCCCTCACCCTTTCTTTTGATTCCTGTACAGCCGTATCAGGCAGTCCAACAATATTAAAAGATGGAAGACCATTTGATACATCTATTTCTACTTCAACCAAAAATGCTTCTACCCCGAAAAGTGCAGTACTAAGTAGTTTTGAAATCAAAAAAACACCTACAATCTATGTATATCAATTAATCAGAAAAAGCATTTTTAATATGCCTTATTATTATTGAAATACGTTTGTCTAAATTTATAGAAATAACATCAAAACGAAACAATTTATTTCTGATATGTTTCTTCTTTATATAAAGTTGAGCAACCTTGATTATTTTATTCTTCTTGAATTGTGTGATTGCCTCCTCTGGGAGGCCATATTTCTCTGACTTTCTTGATTTTACTTCCACAAAGCAAATACAGTTATTTTTCTCTACTATAATATCAATTTCTCCAAAGGCAACTTTAAAATTTTTTTCTAAAATAATATAGCCATTCTTCGCTAAATACTGTACTGCTATTTCTTCTCCAATTTTCCCTATATTATTCATTTATTTTAATTTTATATTGATAAAGTATTCCCTGTTTCTCATTTTCAGTATTATTAACATCATCAAATACACCTTTGAAGGTTTTACGGTGAATAGAAGTAATTCCAAATTGTTTTATAGCAATAATATGCTTTTCAGTTCCGTATCCAACATTTTTGTCAAACTGGTATTCAGGATATTTTTTATGAAAATCAAGCATAATATTATCACGATATACTTTGGCAATAATGGAGGCCGCAGCAATGGATACGCTTTTATTATCACCTTTAATAATATAATCTTGAGGTATGTTAATAAAGGGAATCTTAAAACCATCTACCAAAATATAATCTGGAAAACGTTTCAAGTCAATAATTGCTCTTTTCATAGCTAGAAAAGTAGCCTGGGCAATATTTATCTTGTCAATTATATCTGGACCAACTAAACCAATTCCTATATTATCAGCTTTACTTCTTATTAATTCAGAAAGTCTTTCTCTTTTACCTTTGTTTAGTTTTTTTGAATCTTTTAAATAATTAATATGAAAATAGTCAATATCTTTTATCACTACTGCTGCTGCAACTACAGGTCCGGCTAAAGCACCACGACCTACCTCGTCTATTCCAGCAATATAATTAAAACCTTTTGTCAAACATTTTTTTTCAAAATATTTTAATTTTTCAATTCTTTTTCTTTCCTGATAAAAAATATTAATATTTTTTCTTAAATTAATTATTCTTTTCTGATTAAGTTGCTTTCTTTTTAACAATTTTAACAATTTGGATACGCTATATAAATTTATAACTTTAACTCATCAGTCCCTTTTGTCCAACTCTATCTCTCAGATAATATAACTTAGCTTTTCTGGTAGAACCCTTTTTTACCAACTTTATTTTTTCGATATTTGGGGAATTAACTGGAAATATTTTCTCCACCCCGATACCTTTGGTAACTTTTCTAACAGTTATAGTTTCTCTGCTTCCACCATGTTTTTGGGCAATTAATATTCCTCTGAATACTTGTATCCTTTTTCTTTCTCCTTCAACAATTCTCTGATATACTTCAATTAAATCACCAGGATTTGCTTCAATTTTTTCTTTTTTTAAATTATCATTTTCAATATCTTTTATGTAATCCATTTATTTTTTCCCTCTCTTTTCCTTATCATCTGTTATTAAATCATTTATAATTTTAATTTCATCCTTGGTTAATTTTCTATTAATTAATAAATCAGGCCTTTTAATCACTGTCCCCAACAAAGATTGCCTTTTTCTCCAAGCCTCGATTTTTTTGTGATTACCTGATAACAACACAGTTGGTACTTTTTTCCCTCTAAAAGATTCAGGTCTAGTATAATGAGGGTAATCCAATAGTCCATTATAGAAAGAGTCATCAATTGCTGATTCCTCTTTCCCAAGAACTCCAGGCAGCATGCGAATAATAACATCAACCATAACCATCGCCGGTAACTCTCCCCCGGTTGTTACATAATCACCTATTGACATTTCTTCTGCTTTAAGCAAGTTACGAACACGCTCGTCTATTCCTTCATATCTTCCGCAAATAAATATTAAATTAGACTTTTTTGATAATTTTTTTGCTATTTCTTGATTAAATACTTTTCCTTGCGCTGATGTAACAATAATTTTACTATTTAGACTAATATTTTTCTTATTTTTAATATATTCTACTGCATCAATTATTGGCTCAGGCTTTAAAACCATTCCAGGACCCCCACCGTAAGAATAATCATCCACACTCTTATGTTTATCTTTAGCAAAATCCCTTATATCGATAATATTTATATCTATTAGTTTTTTTTCCTTTGCTCTCTTTATAATACTTTCTGCAAAAGGCGAAATAAACATCTCAGGAAATATCGTTAATATGGTTATTTCCATAGATTATCTTGTTACCTCTAATTATAATTTGAAAGTCGTTTTTTATCCTTCAATAATTTTAATAATTGTTTTCCTGTTATCTTTTATGTTAGCTGCTTTGACTACTGTTCTTATTGCTTTAATAACCTTCCCCTGTTTACCAATAATTTTACCAACATCAGCTGAATCAACATTAATTTCTAAAATATTTAAGTTATCTTTATTAATTTCATTAATTTCAACAAATTCAGGAAAATTTACTATCTCTTTTAATAAATATTCAATTGTATCCTTCAATTTATTCTCCCAAAAATTATTTTGAATTAATTCTTCATTCAGTGTTTGTTTTAACTAGAACTCCATTTTTTTTAAAGAGAGATTCAACAGTTCTGGTCATTTTTGCGCCTTTTTTTATCCACTTTAAGCTTTCTTCTATGTCTACTTTGAATCCAGAAGTATCATTAGTTGGCTGGTAATAACCTAACATCTTAATGAACCTTCCATCTCTTGGTTTGCGAGAATCAATGACTACTATTTTGTATGAGGGTTTTTTCTTAGCCCCTTCTCTTCTTAATTTAATTTTTGCTGACATATTATTCCTCCATCTCTATTTCGAATAATTTATAACCATTATTTAATTAACTATCTAATAAAAGAATTCATTAATTTTGTATTTGTACTCTGTTTTAAAATCTTTTTCATCTTAAAAAATTGTTTTAAAAGTTTATTTACATCACTAACACTTGTACCACTACCTTTTGCAATCCTTTTCCTCCTGCTACCATTGATTATTTCAGGGTCAGACTTTTCCTGTCTGGTCATAGAACAAATCATTGCCTCAACTCGGTTAAGTTCTTTTTCTCCATTATCTAGACCTTGATTTATATTTTTGGTAAAACCAAGGTTTTTCATGGGTATCATTTCGAATATTTTTTCCATTGAACCCATACTTTTTATTCTCTTGAGTTGTTCATAGAAATCGTTTAAGTCGAACTGTTCCCTAAACTCTTTTTTTGCCATTTTTTTTAATTCGTTGCGATTATAATTTTCTTCTATTTTTTCAATTAAACTAACCGTATCACCCATTCCAAGAATTCTAGAAGACATCCTTTCAGGATAAAATGGTTCAAGATCATTAATTTTTTCGCCGACACCAATATATTTTATTGGTAATGCAGTTATACTTTTAATAGATAGGGTAACACCGCCTCTGGCATCTCCGTCCAGTTTTGTTAGAATATAACCATCAATCCCAATAGATTGGTTAAAGGTATTTGCAACTAATAATGCATCCTGCCCCATCAATGCATCTAATACTAATAAAGTTTCATGTACAACTAAAGATCTTTTTATTTGTTTAATTTCCTCAAGAAGTTTTTCATCAATATGCAGCCTACCTGCAGTATCAATAATCATTATATCTTTTTTATTGTCTAGCGCATATTGTTTAGCAGCATTAATAGTCTGTAGCGCCTTCTCACTATTCCCTCTTGAAAAAACATCAACACCTGCTTTTTTACCCATAGCATGTAATTGCTCAATAGCTGCTGGCCTTATCTTATCAGCGGCTACCAATAGTGGACTATGTCCTTTACTTTTCATTTGTGATGCTAATTTTGCTGCTGTAGTAGTTTTTCCAGAACCTTGTAATCCTACCAAAAGAATAGTAGTTGGGATTTCGGCATCAGTCTTGATTTTACTTTGGGAATTTCCCAATATTCCGGTAAGAACTTCATGAGTTATTTTAATCATTTGTTGCCCTGGTGTTAAGGCCTCTGAAAGTTTTTTTTGATGAGCAAGTTCTTCCAATTTTGATATAAATTCTTTTACTACTTTATAATTTACATCTGCTTCAAGAAGTGCCAATTTTACTTCCCTTAAAGATTCTTTTATATCTTTTTCAGTAATTTTACCTTTATTATTTATCTTACTTAGGATATTTTGTAATTTTTCTGATAGTATATTTAACACTTAATTACCTTTATTTAAAAGCCTTTTTATTGAAATAAAAGAAAATCTATATAATAAAAATTATTAAGAAAAATAATTTTGCTTCTTAAAATCTTATAGCAAAAAAATATTTTCTAAGTAATTATTCTCAATTCTTTTTTATACAATATTCATAATAATTATTTTCTAAGTTCATATTTTTAGTAAATTCAAATATTTCCTTGAAATTACTACCTTTATTTTGCTTTGGTCAAATATAAATAAAGGTATTAACTAACTTACCTTGCCTTACAATGAAAATAAAATATATTTACTTTGTATAAACAATTTATTTTAATCAAAAAATCTATAAAAATCAAATATATTTGCCTATAAAATATAATATAATAATAGAAAAATCAATATTTAGACAAATTCCCTATAAGTATATAGAAAATAGCAAAAGGTGTCAATCAAGAAGCGCTTCAATAAATGTTTCTGTGTCATATTCTGCTATGTCGTCAATTTTTTCACCAAATGTTATGTATTCCACTGGAATATTTAGTTCTTTCTGTATAGTAAGAATTATACCACCTTTAGCTGTACCATCTAATTTTGTTAAGGCAAGACTATTGATGTCCAAGGCATTTTTAAATTGCTGAGCTTGTATAAGTCCGTTTTGTCCAGTATTGGCATCGATAACCAATGTTGTTATCAATGAAGAATCTGGAGCTGTTTTAATAGTCACTCTTTTGATTTTTTCTAATTCTTTCATTAAATTTTTATAAGTATGTAACCTTCCCGCAGTATCAATAATTAATATTTCCTTTTTCTTTGCAATGGCAGACTGTATTCCGTCAAAGACTACCGATGCAGGGTCTGCACCTTCAGCAGTCTTTAAGGCTTCAATGCTTGCCTGATTGGCTAACAAGGTTAATTGGTTAATAGCACCAGCCCGATAAGTATCAGCTGGAACTAGCATTACTTTTCCCCCTCTATTTTTAAAATAATTTGCTAGTTTACCTGCAAAGGATGTTTTACCAGTACCATTAACTCCAACAACCATAATTATATTCAAACTACTTGAATTTAATTTTATTATTGGCTTTTTATCAGGTATCATATTCATTAATACAGCTTTTAACTTAGTTTTAAAATAGTTATAATCCTTATCCTTAAACTCATGTAGATTAATATCTTCGAATTTGCTTAAAATTTCAGCTGTTGTC
Organism: uncultured Atribacterota bacterium; assembly: GCA_964404675.1. GTDB lineage: Bacteria > Atribacterota > Phoenicimicrobiia > Phoenicimicrobiales > Stramentimicrobiaceae > CAZWUL01. The sequence continues at coordinate 38,568 of CAYOLB010000303.1, forward strand.
TTTGGACCAATATCCGAAAGGATTAATAATTCTTCAATCTTTTCCAAAAAATCACTTTTATCCTTTGCTGCATCTGTAAACAGCAAGTTGTATTTTTCAATTAAACCATCTCTTGTTTTTTGTAATCCCTTTTTTAATGAATAGAATAATTTTTTAATTTTTCTGCTCCTCTGTGTCCAATATTTTTACAGACATCAATTTTGATATTCCAGAACCTTCCATAGTTATGCCATACAGCGCATCAGCTGATTCCATTACACCTCTTTGGTGAGTAATGATAATTATTTGAGCATCTTTCAAATCTTCGTTTCTTAAAAACGAAGCTAAACGTATAGCATTTGATTCGTCCAAGGCTGAGTCAATTTCATCAAAAAGACAAAAAGGGCTGGGGTTTGCCTTCCATAGAGCAAATAATAGTGCTATTGCTGTCAACGCCTTTTCCCCTGTTGATAGTAATGAGATATTTTGCAGTTTTTTACCAGGAGGCTGCGCCATAACTTCAATTCCTGTTTCTAATAATTTATTCTCATTAGTAAGCTCTAAAGAAACTTGACCCCCATTAAATAATTTTTGAAATATATCTTTAAAACTATTTTCTACTTTTAAAAAGGTTTTATAAAAATTATCTTCAGCAATGCGATCTATTTCTTTAATCAAATTAATTAACTTTTCCTTTGATTGCATAATGTCATTCTTTTTATTTTGCAAATCATCATATCTGTCAGATTGATTTTTATATTCTTTTAATGCATCAAAATTTAATTGCCCCATTGCCGTTATTTTCTCTTTATATTTTGCTATTTTTGTATAGGCTTCTTTTTGACTACTTAATTCATTTTTATGCATTAGTATCTCATCTATAGAAGAATTGTATTGTTCTTTTATTGTACTAAACAAATTATTCATTTTTTCTTTATTCTGGAATTTGCCCATTTCATTTTCGTGATATTTATTCTTTTTTTCTTCATATTTTGTTTGATTTTTTTCTATATCTTCATGAATTTTTCTCAGTATTATTTCCTGTTCTTTAATGTTTTCCTTGATAGATTTTCTTTTATCTTCCAATATTTTTATTTTCTCTATTATTTGTTTTAATTTGTTTTCTAAGATTTCTGTCTCCTTAATTAACTGAGATTTTTCATTGTTTTTCTGAATTATTTTTTCTTCCCTGAATTTCTCTTCCTGATGATATGTTTGAATAAAATGTTGCATTTCTATTTTTCTTTTTTGTAGAATATTTTTTCTTTCTTCATCCCAGGAAATTTCCATTTTGGAATTTTCTATTTTCTTCTGCAGATAATCAACAGTGGTGTTACAGATATTAATTATTTTTAAAGTACAATTATAGTATCTTTTAACATATTGATTGTAATTTAATAATTTTTCAATATTTGACTGATAGAAATCAATATTTTTATTAAGATTTTGTTTTTTGTCTAATTCTGTATTTTTTTTAAAGTTAAGTGCTTTTAACTGCTTTTGTAATTCATCTATTTTTTTATTCATTTCTATGATATCATTGTTGTTTTTATTTATTTTACTTACATAAATATTAATTTTATTATCTATTTCTTTTATTCTTTTCAAAAACAATAGGCTGTCTTTTTTAGCATTATTATAAATATTTTCATGTTTTGTTAGATTATTTTTTATTGAAATTATCTCACTATCAAGTTTCTCTATTTTTGCTCTTGGTAAAATAAGATTATTATTACCACTTTCTGAAAATGTATTCAAAGTTATTATTCCATTGATATCAATGAAGATACCATCTAATGAAATAACAGCAAGATTATCTTTCCGATTTTTATATATATTAATTGCAGTATTAGTATCCTTTACTACTAAGATGTGTCCTAATAATATACTAAATAAAATATCATATTCTGGTGGATATTTTATTAGGTCATTGGCAAATCCCAAAACATTTTTATGTCTAATATAAATTTCACCAATATTATTTCGTATTTTTTCATATTTCTCTTTTTCAAAAATATCATTAGCAATTAGTTGAGTTTGTCCAATATGATTAGTTTTTAAAATATTGTTTAAAATAGAAGTCATTTCTATACTATTAGCTAATAATATATTTAATTTATCATTTAAAACAAAATGAATAGCATCTTTTAAATTATCAGGTATAAAATGGATTTTTTCTATTATTCCTGAAAAATTAATAACCTGATTTTTAAAATCACATTTTTTTAATATATATTCATTTATTGTATTTTCTTTTTTTGGTTGATTTTTTTCTAATTCAATCAAGAAATCTTTTTCTTTACTTTTTAATATTATGTCATTATTAAAATCACGCAGTATACTCTCTTCTTCTTCAACAATCAACTTACTTTTGTTTAAAGAACTTTCTAAATATATTTTTTCTTGTTGCGTGCTTGTTTTTTCGTTTTCATAATCATTTAAATTGTTTTCAATATTGTGTAGCCATTTTTGGTTATTCCGCAACTCATCACTTATCGAGATATACTCTTTTTTTATATCCCGAAGTGTATAATCTATTGATCTTATCATAGTTTCATCTTTTATCTTTTGCTCTTTGTATTTGTTTATACATTGCTCAGTAAAATACTTATTATCTTCCTTAATGACAGAACTTACTTTATTGTAATTATCGAAAATAACACGATACTTTTTCAATAAAACATCATATTTAGTCTTGTTTTGAGATATTACAGAATGATTTGAGTCTGCTTTTTGAATATCTTTTTCAATACTGATAATTGTTTCCCTAAATTTTTTATATTGTTCATTGGAGGTTCCAATATCCTCTTGAATATTATTTATTCTTTGGGTTATTTCAGATTGTTTCTGCTTTGACAATATCAACTGGTTGTTACAGTTAATTTTCTCAGACTCATTAGCTTGTAAAGATTTTTCAATATCATTTAATTGCTTATCTAATAGTATTTTTTTATTTTCAATCTGAGTTATTGTCTTCTTGCAATTATTTAATAATTTCTCAATTGTTTTTAAGTCATCTTTTAAATTGTTTAACATTTTATCAAATTTAATAATATTTTTTTCATAAAGTAAATATTGTTGGCTAAGAAGATAATATTCTGATTTCTTAATATAATCACGGTATGAATAGTATAATTTTAAGTCGTCGGCTTTCTTTTTGTAATAATTTAAATTTTCTTTAACCTCAGATAAGATATCATTAATTCTTATAAGATTACTTTTTACAGAATCAAGTCTCTTGATGGTCGCTTCTTTCTTATTTTTATAGCTAGAAATATTAGCAGCTTCTTCGAATAATATTCTTCTTTCTGATGGTTTAGAATTAAGCACAAAGTCTACTTTTCCCTGGGCAATAATAGAATACGAGTTTTTACCAAGACCTGTTCCTAAAAATAGATTGTGAATGTCTCTTAATTTGCAAGGAACCCCATTGATATAATTTTCAGTATTGCCAGACCGAAAAACAGTTCTTTTTATTTCAACCTGCTCACTATCCAATTCCAACTTACGGTCAAAATTGTCAAATAGTATTGATACTTCTGCAAAGTTACGCATCTTTTGTTGTTTATTGCCAGCAAAAATCATATCAGTCAGATTGTTCCCTCTCAGTGAATGAATATTCTGTTCCCCAAGTATCCACCTCACAGCATCAGTTATGTTGCTCTTTCCACAACCGTTTGGACCAACTATAACAGTTATTCCAGGCGTAATAGTCAATTTTATTTTGTTTGCAAACGATTTAAAACCTTTTATCTCAATTTCTTTTAAATACAATTTAAATGCCTTTCCTAAATTGCTTTCATGTTTTTTAGAGCATTAAATGCAGCATTTTGTTCAGCCTCTTTTTTACTTTTACCAATACCATTCCCAAAAAGATTATTTTCTACAAATACATCAACAAAGAATTCCTTTTGATGATCAAATCCTTTTTCTTTTAATATCTTGTATACTGGAAGGCAATTAAATTTTTTTTGGGAAATTTCCTGTAAAAAAGATTTATAATTTTTAATAATTGAGTCATCTATTAGAAAATCAATATTTTCATTATTGATTAGTTTTATAATTATTTCTTTGCAGGGGTTTAATCCTCCATCTAAATAAATTGCTCCAAGACATGATTCCATACAATCTGCTAAAATAGAAAATTTCCCTCTTCCTTTTACTAAATCAACACTTTTGCCAAGCACTATATATTTTTCTAACATAATACTCTTGGCTAGTTGAGCCAAAAATTTTTGGCTAATAATTGTTGATTTAAGTTTTGATAACTTTCCTTCAGGGAAAAAGGGAAATTTATTATATAAAAAGTCGCTAACTGTTAAATTTAAAACTGAGTCCCCCAAAAATTCAAGTCTTTGAAAATGATTTATATTACTTTTTTTAACAAAATGAGAAGTGTGGGTTAGTGCTTTTTCCAATAATTTTAAATTCTTAAATTTATATCCTAATATCGTCTCAAGTTCAGTTAATTTTATATTATATAGCCCCCTTTTACACACCGTCATCTTAAGTAACAAAATTATAAAAAAGTAATACCAATAATATATTTATTGTTTATCCTCTAAATAACGTATTACATCACCAACAACCTTGATTTTTTCTGCTTCTTCGTCAGATATTTCAGTATCAAATTCTTCTTCAAATGCCATTATTAATTCCACAATATCTAAAGAATCCGCACCTAAATCATCAATAAATGATGAATCTTCTTTTACTTTATCTTCCTCAACTCCAAGTTGGTCAACAATAATCTTTTTAACTTTTTCCATTATATCCATTTCAATATCTCCTTAATTTTTATAATTTATTGTTTTGAAAAATATCTTAATTAATGGAAACCATAATTAATTTTGCTGTAAACACCTCAGTATTATCACATCTGATATGTATTGATACCAGGTACTTGTTACTTTTTTTTATTGCTATTCTTGCTTTTGCTACTAAAAGTTGACCGGCGTAAACAGGATTTTTGTATCTTAAACGGGCAATCCCAGTTAGAACTACATCAGAATCGATAATAGCCATAGCCAGGGAGTCAGCGAGAGAGAAAATATAATGGCTTCTTACTAATTTATTTTTATCAAATGCCATATCTTTTGTAGTACGCATAGTAGCAATTCCACTTTCACCTAACTCAATATCAATTAAATCACCAATTATATCATTTTTATTTAAAGCTTTTACTTTTGATGAAGCTGTTTGAGCAAGTGTAATTACCCTTTTTCTCATCTCGGGTATTCCCATTTCTAATCTATCTAGCCTAATAGTTTGAATACTTACCTTGAACATTCTAGATAATTGTTCATCCGATAAAAAGGGGTTGCTTGTTATTTTTTCTCTTATTTTTTCTTGTCTTTTCTCTTTAATCATTTTGCTTGTCATTGTTAATACTATTTATCTATATTATTAAGAGCACCTATTAAAAGTTGTTTTTACTATTAACTGCTAGTATATATAATATAAGTGATTAAATCAAGTATCACATTTATAATATTCATAAAAAATAATACAAAAATTCAGAATTAAAAAATTAAAAAATTTACAGAGTACCAAAGCATTATTTGGCACTCTGTAAAATAATGACGATATGCGTGATTAAAATAATATTTATATTATACCCAGCAGCTAACTTATTATGATTTTGCTTCAGAAACAGTTTTTTCTTGAATTATTTTTTCTCCATTATAATAACCACAAGATGGGCAAACATGATGTGGAAGTTTGTACTCATGGCATCTTGGACATTCTATTATGTTAATTGACTTTTCTACCCAGTGAGTTCTCCTCTTATTTTTTCTGGATTTTGATATTTTTCTTTTAGGGCAAGCCACTATTTTCCCCTCCTTCTAGACCATTTTTAGTTCGTTTTTTAATAACATTAAATGATTATATTAAATTTTTAGAATATTTGCAAATATATATTTACATTCCCTGGGCTTGCAATGCTGTGATAGCAACTACATCAGCTATTTCTTTTGCTGTGCATCCTCTAGATAAATCATTTACTGGTTTTCTCATTCCCTGTGAAATGGGACCTATTGCCTCAGCTTTAGCCAACCTCTGTACTAATTTATAAGCAATATTAGCTGCTTGTAAATCCGGGAATATAAGTACATTTGCTTTCCCGGCAATTTTACTTCCAGGAGCTTTTCTTTCTCCTATTTCAGGAATGAGGGCTGCATCTGCCTGAAGTTCCCCATCTATCTTTAAATATGGGGCTTTCTCTCTTACAATATTAGTCGCTTTGACAACCTTGTCAACGAGTGGATGTTTGGCACTTCCCTTGGTTGAAAATGACAACATGGCTACTTTTGGTTCTGTACCTATCAGAACTTTTGCAGTGTTGGCACTAGCAATTGCAATATCGGCCAATTCTTCAGCATTAGGATCCGGAAACAAGGCACAATCAGCAAACAAAATCGCCCCATTCTCTCCATATGAGCAATCTGGCACAATCAGAATAAATGAGCTTGATACAATTTTTACATCACTGGAGGTCTTAATAGTTTGCAATGCAGGTCTAAAAACATCCCCAGTAGCATTAATTGAACCTGCTACTAAGCCATCTGCATCATTTTGATAAACCATTAATGCTCCAAAATAAAGTGGGTTTTTCAATAATTCCCTTGCTTCATCTGGGGATATTCCTTTATTTTTTCTTAAATCAAAATATATTTTTGCATAATTATCCAGATTATCAGAGGATTCTGGATCAATAATTACAATATCTTCAGGGAACCTAATATTGCCTTTTTCAGCTTCTTGTTTGATTTTTTCTTCTTTCCCCAAAAAAATAAGCTTTGCAAATCCATCATGATAAATCATTTGTGCAGCCTCAATCATCCTTGGTTCTTCTCCCTCAGGTAAAACAATTGTTTTAATATCCTTTTTCGCCTTTTGCCTAATGTTATTAGAAATATTCATAACAGTTTAATAGTCCTCCTAAATAATTGTCTTAATAATTTATAAATGATATTATAAAATTATAACATAAAAATAATCAATTATCGAGGAGAAACGTGGAAATACTTGGAATAATTGCTGAATACAACCCTTTTCATAATGGACATTTATATCATTTACAGAAAGCCAAAGAATTAACTGGAGCCAAATATTGTGTTGCTGTAATGGGAGGACATTTTTTACAAAGAGGTGAGCCAGCATTTATGAATAAGTGGACTCGTACTATGATGGCTTTAGATGCTGGGATTGATATTGTTATTGAAATGCCATTTATTTTTTCAAGTCAGGATGCTCGAGGATTTGCAAAAGCAGGAATTAAGATTTTGAATTCATTAGGTATTATAGATTATATTGCTTTTGGATGTGAGAACGACCAAATGGAGATTTTGAATTATCTTGCAGAAATATTAAGAAATGAGCCAGATTTTTACAAAAAAATTCTAAAAGAAGAAATAAAGAATGGGATTAGTTTTCCAAAAACAAGAGAAAGAGCATTAGTGCAATATTATCAAAAATATGGAAATAATTATAATGTAAATACATTAAATAATATTAAAAAAGTACTTCGTCAACCAAACAATATTCTAGCGTTGGAATATTTAATATCTTTAAAAAATATAAATAGTTCCATTACACCAGTTGCGATAAAGAGAGTTGGTTCAAATTATTTGCAGGAAAAGCTAGGTGGACAATTTTCAAGTGCTACTGCAATAAGAAAAACTATACTTAAGAACTTTGCGAAAAATCAAAAGAATCTTTTAAAGGGAGTGGAAAATACTTTGCCTGTTTTTTCATATAATCTTATTTTAAATGAACTGAAAAAGGGGTTAAACCCTATTACGATATCCTCTTTTGAACAGGCAATATTTAGCCAACTAAGAAGAATGCCAGTTAATGAAATAAAGATGATTCACGGTGTTCAGGAAGGATTAGAAAATAGACTAAAAGATGGGGTTAGTTCATCCTTTAATGTTGAAACACTTATTCAAGAAGTAAAAACTAAGCGCTATACCCAGACCAGAATACAGAGAATATTAATTCATAGTTTATTTTATTTAACTCATAAAGAAACCGAAATATTCAACCAAACAGGTCCTCTTTATTGTCGTATTCTGGGAATGACTGAAAATGGTAAGTTGATATTAAAAAAATTAAAGAAACGTTCAAAATTACCTGTTATTATTAAATTGAGAAATTTTCTGAGAAAAATTCAAGACAATGAAAACGATGTGATTCAAAAAATGTTAAATTATGATATTCTTTCAACAGATATTTATGTATTAGGATATAATTTTGATATTTCTAGAATTGCAGGTCAGGATTTTACCAACAATATCATCATTTTAAACAAATATAACTAATAATTTTTACTAAATTTCTTCTTTAATTGTTTGGCAACATAAGCAGGCACTAAATCTGAAATACATCCATTTAATGATGATATTTCTTTGACTATACTGGAATTTAAATATGAGTATTTTGTACTTGTTACCATAAAAATTGTTTCTATTTCAGGGGCCATTTTTTTATTAATTAGAGCAAACTGAGATTCATATTCAAAATCAGAAATAGCCCTCATACCTCTTAGAATAACATTTGCCTTATTTGACCTTACGCAATCAATCAACAAACCATCGAAAGATTGCACTTCAATCCCCTCTATATTTTTCACAACTTTATTAATCATATCTTTCTTTTCTTCTATTGAGAAAAAAGATTTTTTCTTTGAATTTTCTGCTATAACTACAATTACTTTGTCAAATATATTGATAGCCCTTTTGATAATATCAAGATGACCATTGGTAATGGGGTCAAAACTTCCTGGATATATAGCTTTTATCATTCATTTCTCCTTTATATAATAGTATTTTAATTATTAAAGCTAAAAATAGTTAATTTCGTTTTTCCATAATTTTTTTCTTTTAGAAATGATAAATATCGATATTTTGCTTGTACTTCTTCATTAGTTTTGTGTTGTACTACAACTATGGAGTTCTCCTTCAAAATATAACTTTTTTCTATTTCATACAATACTTTTTTAGAAATATTCTTGTAGTAAGGTGGATCCAAAAATATTATATCAAATTTTCTATCTTGAGACTTCAATATTTTTAATGAATATAAATAATCTCTTTTTATAATATCTGAAAAGTTATCATGGTTTATTTTTTCTAGGTTTGCCTTAATTATATTTATTGCATTTTGTTCAATTTCTACAAAGGTTATTCTTTTAGCTCCCCTGCTAATAGCCTCTATCCCCATTGCACCGGTCCCGGCAAATAAATCTAAAAAATCAGATTCAATTATTTTCACACTTAATATATCAAATACTGCCTCTCTGACTTTTGCTGGAGTTGGTCTGATATCTCTTCCAGCAAATGATTTTAAGGAAAAACCTTTATATAATCCTGCGATAATTCTCATCGTAAATATTATCCTTTTATAGTTTTTCTAATTTTACAGCAATTTATTTTAAATATTTATAAATTATTTTTCATTACTTGATTATTGCTACTAAATTATGATAAAATAAACTTTGTAATTTTTCAAGAAATATAAATTGGAGGAACTAATCATGGCAAAATGTGAAATTTGTGGGAAAGCTCCGATATTCGGTAAGCAAATTAGCCATTCACATAAATTAAGTAATAGAAAATGGTCTGTAAACATCCAAAAAGTTAGAATTAAAGTAAATAATTCAGTTCGTAAAGTAAATGTTTGTACTAAGTGCCTTAAATCTGGCAGAGTACAAAAAGCTGTCTAAAATTACTTTTATATTAATTTTAAAATATTAGAATAAATTTAAATATATTGCATCTTAATGTCTTTAAGATTATCAGATTTTATCTGATAATCTTTTTATTTTATTTATAACCTTTTCAGTAATATAATCTGGGGTAGATGCCCCACTTGTTACCCCTACTTTTTCTGTTCCCTTAAACCATTCTTTTCTAATCTCTTTTTCGCTTTCGATATGGTATGTCTTTACACCTTCTCTTCTACTCAACTGAGCTAGACGTGTTGTGTTTGCACTATTTAGTCCACCAACCACAATCATTAAATCTACCTTTGTAGCTAATTCTCTTGTAGATTTTTGCCTTAGACTGGTTGCTTTGCAGATGGTGTTAAAAACCCTTAATTCATCTACATTTTCAATAATTTTTTCAATTATTCTTTTAAATTCATTTGTATCTTTAGTAGTTTGAGATATTATACCAACTTTATAGTTGTATCTAAAAGAAGAATTTTTAACATCATTATAAGATTGAAAAACTTTTACATTAGTATCAATATAACTTAATAGACTTTTTATTTCAGGATGGCTACGATCACCAAAAATTATTATTTGGTAATTTTCTTTATTTAGTAAAGAGGCTATTTGATGTAATTTCTTTACATATGGACAAGTAGTGTCAATTAATCTAATACTATTTTGTTGGGCAATTTCTATTTCATAAGAAGCTATCCCATGTGCTCTGGTAATAAGATATTTGTTCGAAGGGACTTGCGAAACTTCATCAACTATACTAATACCTTTTTTTTTAAATTCTTTTATAACTTGCGGGTTATGGATTATCTCACCAAGCATATATATTTCTTCGCTATTTATTTCCTTGATTAACTTATTTGCCTTATTAATTGCTCTTTTTACCCCAAAGCAAAATCCAGTGTTTTTAGCTTTAAGTATTTCCAAATTCCCTTTTCTCCTTTTTGCGTATAATACTTAATATTATTTCTATAACTTTTTTAATAGTTTTATTTGAAGTATCTATAACAATAGCATCTTTTGGAATGCTTAAAGGTGCAACTGATCTTTTGCTATCAAGATTATCACGTCTAATAATTGCTGTTTTTACCTCCTCTAAAGTCACGTGGTATCCCTTTTTTTGTAATTCTTTAAATCTTCTTAAGGCCCTAGTTTGCTCATTAGCAACAAGGAATATTTTTAAATCAGCATTTGGCAATATCACTGAGCCAATATCCCTACCTTCCATAACTACTGATTTTTTTTTAGCCATCAAACGTTGTAGGGGTATCATATTATTACGTACTGAGGGATGTCTAGCCACAAAAGATACATGTTCATCTATTTCAGGACTATGTATTTCCCCCAAAATATTGCTATTTTCTATAAACATTAACTCTAAACTCTCTTGATATTTTTTGTTCTTCATGAATTTATCAGCAATTTTCTTGGATAAATAATTCATATCTTCTGAATTATGAATATTTATCTTCTCTTTTAAGGCATGATATGTCACATAGCGATAAATATCACCGGTATTTATGTAATGATAACCAATAGCTAGAGCAATTTTTTTAGCAATAGTACTTTTACCAGCTCCGGCAGGCCCGTCTATTGTAATAACAAGTCCCTCATTTTGATATGACAAAAAATCACCTGATTTTATGATATATTTTTTAAATTTTCCTCTTCTATATTGGACAGATGTCTATAATTACCACTTTTTAAATTTCCCAATGCAATGGGACCAATCCTAATTCTTTTTAATTTTAGTACTTGAATGTTAAAAAATGAGAACATTCTTCGTATTTGCCTTTTTTTCCCTTCGCTTATTGTAACTTCTAATGTTGAAGTTTTTTTATGTTTCTTTAAAACAAATGCTCTGCATGGACTAGTAATAAAATTTGTAGATATAGGAATCCCATTTTTCAATTTTGTTAATTCATAATTATTTATAAAACCTTTTATCTTAACTATATATACTTTCTCTATCTTTTTACTGGGATGAGTCATTCTGTAAATTAGCTCACCATCATTTGTTAATAACACTAATCCTTCAGAAAGATAATCAAGACGACCAGCATAATTAACTTTTGTATCAATTTTTCCAATCAAATCATAAATAGTTGGCCTGTTAAAAGGATCATTTTTAGTGCAAAGATAACCAATTGGCTTGTTAAGCATTAAATACACTCTTTTAGTTGTTTGATTAATACTTTTATTATCAACTTCTACAACATCTTTCGAAGGATTAATACAAGTTCCTAATTTGGTTACAGTGAAGTCATTTACTTTTACTCTACCATCAATTATTAATTTCTCACATTGCCTTCTTGAATTAATCCCCTGTTGAGCTAAATATTTTTGTAATCTGACTTTTTTCATTATTGAATCCTAACTGGTCAATCGGTGGTAGGTCTGTTATACTTTTTAATCCAAAATGTAATAAAAAATTTTCCGTAACTCGATATAATAAAGGATTTCCAGGAACTTTTTTCTTCCCAGAAATTCTTATGAAGCTATTTTTTAAAAGGTTTAATAATAGGCTACTACAATTTACACCCCTTATCTTTTCAATTTCCATTCTTGTTATAGGCTGATTATAGGCAATAATAGCCAGGGTTTCTATTGCAGCTTTTGATAAAACATACCTCTTTTCATTATTATAAATTTTTTTAATCCATTCTGCATATTCGGGTTTTGTAGCAAAAGAGAATCCCTTTGCAACCTCTTGTATAAAAAATGGACGATCGTTTTGATCATATTCTGATTGCAGATTTTCAATTATTTCTTTTATTTCTTTTTTTTCTTTTCCAATAATATTTTTTATCTCTTTAATTGATAATGGTTTATGTGATATAAATAACATTACTTCAACTATTCTTTTCCAATTATTTATAGATGAATTTTCTTTGTTGCTAATTTTTTATCATCCTTTCTGTAGAAAATAATATCACCAAAGTTTTGTGATTGTTTATAGTATACCCTCCCCTGACATATTAATTCTAAAAGAGCTAAAAATGTAACAATAATTTCTAATCTTGAGAAATTGATAGAAATCATTTTTTGAAAAGATATTTTCCCGTTATTCCTTTTAAATTGCTTTTCAATGTCATTTATTTTTTGTAAAATGTTATATTTATGCTTTTTTAAGTTTATTGTATTGTTATTATTTCTTCCTCTATTTAATATTGACTCAATTGCTAAAATAAGGTCTGAGAAATCATTCCTCTGATATTTTGCACCTTTTTCAATTTTTGGATCCAAGCTTGTTAAAAATATATTTTTTTGTATTGTTTCTTTATCTTCAAAAAAGTTTATTAAAGAATGGTATTTTTTATATTCCAACCAATATTCTTCATCAGAAATATTTTCATCTTTTTCAAAGTCTTCTTCCGTTTTTTCTTGTTTAATTGGTAACAAAAAATACGATTTCCATAAAATTAAATTGGAAATAGATACAAGAAAATCAGCTGCAATGTCTAAGTCGATAGAATTTGGCCTTGAATTAATCATATGTTCAATATATTTTTCAATAATGTCAATCAAACATATTTCATTTGGTTCAATTTCATTATTTTTTGCTTTATAAGATAATTCTTGTACATATTCTATGTAATGTTCAATTTCTGTTTCATATAAATGAATTTTTTCATGCATAATCTATTTTCATTGCTTGTCTAACTTCATTCAAGGTTTTCTGTGCAATTTTCCTTGCCTGTTTACTACCTTCCATTAAAATATCCCATACCATTTGGGAATTATTTTCATAAAAATCCCTTCTTTCCCTAAAAGACTGGAAAGATTCTATTAAGACATCTGCAAGTCTTCTTTTACATGCTACACAACCTAATTTGGCTTTTTTGCAATCACTTTCAATATTTGCAACTTCTTTTTTATTAAATATTTCATGGTATTTGAAAACAACACATACCTCAGGATGTCCTGGATCTGATAATCTTATTTTCTCTGGGTCAGTAATCATTGATAAAACTTTATTTTTTATTTCTTCAGGTTTATCAGATAAGGTAATATCATTTTTCAAGCTTTTGCTCATTTTTTTACCATCAGTGCCTGGAATTCTTGGAGTATGTGAAAGTTTAAGCTTGGGAATAGGAAAAACATCACTGTAAAGATTATTAAATCGCCTTCCTATTTCCCGTGACAATTCTACATGCGGAGATTGGTCTTCTCCTACCGGGACGGCGTTTGATTTGTAAATTAATATATCTGATGCCATTAATACTGGATAACCCAATAATCCATAGCCCATATTTTCTTTTAAATTTAAATCCCTAACCTGTTCTTTTAAAACAGGATTTCTTTCTAGCCAAGCTAATGGGGTAATCATAGACAGCAAAAGATGTAGCTCTGCATGTTCTGGTACTTGAGACTGAATTAACAAAGTACTTTTTTCTGGATCTATACCAGCACTTAGCCAATCAATTACCATTTCTATCATATTGTCTTTCAACATTGATGTATCATTGTATCCCGTTGTTAAGGCATGCCAGTCTACTACCCCATAATAGCATTTATATTCATTCTGTAACTTAATCCAATTAGTTAATGCTCCATAATAATTTCCAATATGAAGTTTGCCGGTTGGTCGCATTCCGCTAAAGATAACACCTTTCATGTAATACTTTGCCTCCTTTTGTTAATAAATAGAAAATTATAAAAATAATAATTATATTATTTTCAATCTATACAAAAATGTGAAAAAGATAAAAAGCAATTGGAAAAATAACTTTACCTATAAAACCACTTAATATTAGTAATAATAAAATTACCATACCATAAGTATCATTAAGTTTTACATACTTTTTTGCCCAATAGGGTGGTAAAAGACCTAAAAGTATATGGTGCCCATCAAGAGGTGGAATCGGTATTAAGTTGAATATTGCCAAAATAAAATTAATCAATATCCCTGTTTGTAAGAATATTATCCACCCTCTAATAAATGTTATCACAATATTTGAAATATTAGTAAGATTATGTGATATAAAATTATTTAATACTATATTATTTAGCTTATATAAAAATACAAATATTAAAGCAATTAAAATATTAGATAATGGACCTGCTAATGATACCTTTATCATGTCCTTTTTCGGATTTTTGAGATTTCCATAGTTTATTGGAACTGGCTTTGCCCATCCAATACGGAAAATAATTAACATTAATGTCCCTATTGGATCAAGATGTGCAATAGGGTTAAGGGTTAAGCGGCCCGCTAATTTTGCTGTAGGATCTCCGTAATAGTAAGCAACAAATCCATGTGCATATTCGTGTACAGTTATAGCGATTAAAACTGCTGGAATACTCCATATAATTTCGAATATATTATTAATCATATAATTATATAATTCCCTTTTCTTTTAACCTTTTTACAAAAAGCAATTCATCTTTTCTATTTTTAAAGAGTCCATTTAATTTAAGGTATAGAACTAATTTCAATATTTTAGCATAAACTGGGCTTGGCTGCATTCCCAATTTTTTTAAATCATTACCAGAGATATAAATAGATGTATTTTTATAAATTTTTAAATAATTTTGTATGCGATTTTTGACGAGCTTACTCTTATTTTCTTCTAATAAAATAATAAATATTAATTCATTACTAATACTGCTTAGAGAATAATATATATGGCTTGGCATAATACATCTTTTATTTAAAAGGTAAGCAATTCTATCTTTTTTATCAAAAATATCTTCTATTCTTTGGATATGCTTATTTTTTAATTCAATTTTCTTGGTAATACTTTTGATATCCAATTTCAATATTTTTAATAAATAGTAAATATACAAGATTCCTTTGTTAATATCTTCCTCAGGATATTTCATACCCCACTCTTTTATTATTTTTTCTATTTTTAAAAACTTATTAATCAGATTCTGTTTCAATAATAATTTTGGCAATATTCCAGCAAGAATCCCAAGCTTATCCATCCTTTGTAACACTTTTACAGGTTCTTTTTCCTGTAAAAGAATTAAAAATTCTTCACTGAGCCTCTTTTTTCTTATTCTTGAAAGAAGTCCTTCTTTAACTGCTTTTCTTAGGAATTTTTCAGTTGATTGTTCAATTGTAAAATTATATCTTTGTTCAAATCGAACTGCCCTTAGTATTCTTGCAGGGTCTTCTGTAAAGCTTAGACTGTATAAAATCCTAATTTTTTTTAATTCTAAGTCTCTTTTCCCACCATAAAAATCAAGTAAACGCCCAAATTTATCTTGATTTATCTGAATTGCCATAGCATTTATAGTAAAATCTCTACGATATAAATCTTTTTTAATAGAGGCAAATTCAACTTCCGGTAGTGCCGCAGGAAATTCATAAAATTCCCTTCTAGCAGAAGCAAAGTCTATTTTTAAACCATTTGGCAACACAACAACTGCTGTTTTAAATTTTTGATGAGGCCTTATTTTGCCATTTGTCCTATTCGAAAAATATTCTGCAAATTTAATGGCATCTTCCTCGATTACAATATCTAAATCAAGATTTGGAATTCCTAAAAATAAGTCTCTTACAATTCCTCCAACCATGAAAACAGAGTACCCCAAATCATCAGCAGCTTGACCGATTTTGTATAATGTTTCGAGGATTTCTTCTGGAAAGTATTGGTGGATCAAAGCTTTTACTTTTTCTCTTCCAGCCTCATACTTTCCAGATCTCTTTTCAAATAATAAAAATGATTCTTCATCTATATTTTTATCCCCATAGAGACTTCTTATTAAATCTGTTCTAGTAATAATTCCTTCTAAATTTCCACTTTTGTTTAATACCAGTACCCTTCCAACATCATATTTAATCATTAATTCTTGAATTTCTAACATTGGAGTATTTAAATTAACACTAATTATATTTTCAGACATATAGACATCAACTGTTTCCTTCTCATAATGATGATGTTGAGCTTTATATATCTCCTGACGAGTAATAATGCCTACCAATTTATCATTATTCATAACAGGGAATCCGTTGTGACCATAGCGTAACATTAATTTGGAAGCTTCTTCTATCGTTGTATTTACATCTAATGTTTTAACTGGTCTAGTCATTATATTTTTTGCTAACGTTTCCGTTTCTATTTGATCATCAAGGATATTCTTAATTTCTTTATCTATCTCTGTTAACGATTTTTTCCTAACTACTGCTGATGCTGCTTGTGAATGTCCTCCTCCACCTATAATTTTCATAATTTTACCAACATCAACAGAATTTCGGTTACTTCTACTTACTACATACACTCTATTTTTCATTTTAACTAAAACGAAAATTACATCACAGTTAACTATCTCCATTAATTTATGAGTGACCAATGCCAATCCTTCAATATATTCACCAATTTGACTTATTGCAAAAACAACATTTACCCCTTTGAAATATTTTTCCTGTGAATTTGATATCAACTGATTTAAAAGTTTTTTTTGTTTTGTGTTTAGACCAATATTTGTAAACTTATTAACTGTCCTTAGATTTACACCGATAGAAAAAAGTTTACTTAAAACCTCTACATCATCTTTGGTTGTACTAGTAAATACAAGAGAACCCGTATCCTCATAGATACCCAATGCAAATAATGTCGATTCAAGAGGAGTTATAGGTATATTTTTTTCAAGTATCTTCTTTAATAGTATTGTAGTAGTTGCTCCTAGCTGTTTTATTGTAGTTCTGGTTGCCCGAATATCATTGTCCATTGGCGGATGATGATCATAGATAACTACCTTTATATTTTTATTATTTAATAAGGATTCGAATACACCTATTCTATCTTTTTGTCTTGTATCAACAATTATTAATTCCGAAATTTTCTTCATATTTATTTGTTTAAGTGAAGATATTTTTAATGCATTGCTATATAAACCAAGAAAATTTCGAACATTTTCTTCTATTGCTCCTGGAAAAACCAGTTGAGCATCAGGATATAATTTTTTAGCTGCAATCATTGAAGCAAGACAATCAAAATCTGCACTTGTATGGCCAATTATTACTTTCATTATATTCTCATCATTTTTTAAGGTATTAATGCAAATAAATATCGCGCCTATTTATCGGATGATTTAAAAAGCCTACAAAAGGGTCTTAAAAAAACAATATATATGTTTAAACAAACTTAAAAAGTAGAGATAGAAATAAAAAATTGTATTTTCTTATTTTATAATTAATATAACTTTTTAATACCATTTTCATCAATAAAAGCTAATAGCAATGGCTCCTTTGGTGGTTTTTTATCAATAATATGAAAAGCTTTTTTTACCATGTCTTTTACCAAAATATATTTTTTTTCATCATTAAAATGTAAACTTGCTAAAGCTTCTTTTGAATTGACACTTTGACCTTTTTTCTTTTTCAATATAATTCCAGCGGATAAATCTATTTTAGAATCTTTTCTTTCCCTACCTGCCCCTAATATCCTGGAAGCTTCACCTATCATCAAAGCATCAACTATATCAATGAATCCATTTTTATCAGAATATATTTCTCTTTGATATTTTGCTTTTGGCAATAAATCCGGTTTATAAATCTGTCGTATATCTCCATTTTGACTTTTTACCATTTGTTTAAATTTTTCTAATGCCTTACCATTTTTAAGAACTTCTTTCAAGATTTCTATTCCATCTTCTACATTTTTAGTAACATTGCCGGCTATTAACATATAAGCACCAATAAAAAGACAGATTTCTCTTAAATCAGCAGGTCCTTTGTTTTTAAGTAGCGAAATTACCTCTTTAATTTCAAGTGAATTACCAACTGCAAATCCAAGTGGTTGATTCATTGATGAAATAACAACATAAGTATCTTTCTGATTTTTTTTTCCAATATCAACCATTGTTTTTCCTAGCAAAATAGCATCAGAAATATTTTTTATAAATGCACCTCGTCCAACTGTAATATTTAAGACAAAAGCATCTGCACCACCTGCTATTTTTTTACTCATAATACTACTGGCAATGAGAGGTATACTATCAATAGTACCTGTAACATCCCTTAAAGAATAAATATGCTTATCTGCTGGTGCTAGATCAATACTAGAACTGATAATTGATACTTTTATATTTTTAACATTCTCGATAAAGCTCTCGATATTTAGATCAGTTTGAAATCCTGTTATAGATTCAAGTTTATCAATAGTTCCTCCAGTGTGACCTAGTCCCCTACCAGAAATTTTAGGTACTGGTATTCCTACCGATGCTACCATCGGTAGTAATGCTAATGACGTCTTATCACCAACGCCTCCTGTGCTATGCTTATCAACTTTTTTCCCACTTATAGAACTTAGGTCCAACATTTTACCTGATTTTGCCATAATTATGGTTAAATCATAAGTCTCCCTCTTGTTCATACCATTAAACCATATAGCCATCAGGAGTGCGGACATCTGATAATCAGCTATTTTACCATTTAGATAATTATCAATAGCAAATTGTATCTCTTTCGATGACAGTGCATTATTATTTTTTTTCTTCTCAATAATTTCAATAATGTTCAAAATATTATGATTAAGGCAGTTATATTGCCTTAACACCTTTTTAAATTTTCTTTAATTTTTTTCTATAAGAATAATGGTATGAAAACTAGTGATACAATGGACATGACCTTAATTAGAATATTCATAGATGGCCCTGAAGTATCTTTAAAAGGATCGCCAACCGTATCACCAATTACTCCTGCTTGATGTGCTGGAGAATTTTTACCACCGTAATTTCCTTTCTCGATATATTTTTTAGCGTTATCCCAAGCACCACCAGAATTTGCCATCATGATTGCAAGAAAAACACCTACTACCACTGAACCTAACAATAAACCTCCTAACGCCTCTACACCTAGCAAGATTCCAACCAGGATTGGGGCAATAATTGCAATTAATCCAGGTATAATCATTTCTTTTAATGCACCTTTGGTACTTATATCTATACATTTTTCCGGTTCTGGCTTCGCCTTCCCTTCTTTTAAACCTGGTATATCTTTAAACTGCCTTCTAACTTCAGCAATCATTAATGACGCAGTTTTCCCAACAGCTTCAATTGTCATAGAAGCAAAAAGAAACGGCAGTATACCTCCAAGGAAGATTCCTATCATGACCATTGGGTTAGTTATACTAATTACAGACAAATCAACTGATTTGCTATACGCAGTAAATAATGCAAGTGCTGTTAAAGCAGCAGATCCAATCGCAAAACCTTTCCCAATAGCAGCAGTAGTATTTCCAACAGCATCTAAAGAATCAGTAATTTCTCTGACTTCAGGTTTTAGTCCTGCCATTTCGGCAATACCGCCTGCATTATCAGCAATTGGTCCATAAGAATCCACTGATACGGTCATTCCCACAATTGACAACATTCCAACTGCTGCAACGGATATTCCATACAATCCTGCAAAGAAATGTGAAATATATATTGCGATACATATAATTATTATTGGCAATGCCGTACTTTTTAATCCAACAGCAAACCCCTCGAGAATTGTTGTAGCAGCACCTGTTAAAGAGGCTTCTGATATTTTCTTTACAGGGGAATAATCATACGAGGTATAGTATTCCGTAATTAAACCGATAGCTACCCCGGCAATTAATCCAGATATAGTAGCAAAGAAAAGATCTAACGTACCAAATAAGGCATATGACAACACTAATGATGCAATTACAACCAAAATACCACTAATATATGTTCCAGAATTTAATGCTTTATGAATACTCTGATTGTCTTTAGGGTTAATAAAAAATGTTGCAATAATTACAGAAATAATTCCACAAGAGGCAAGAATTAATGGATAAATAATATAATTTATTGAATTATGCAATAAACTCCCCAATATCATGCATGATAAAATAGAACCCACATAAGATTCAAATAGATCTGCTCCCATTCCAGCCACATCTCCCACATTATCTCCAACATTATCAGCAATAACTGCGGGATTTCTAGGATCATCTTCAGGTATTCCCGCTTCTAATTTTCCAACCAAATCCGCACCTACATCTGCTGCCTTAGTATAAATACCTCCGCCTACTCTGGCAAACAAAGCAATTGAACTGGCACCTAAAGCAAAACCATTGATAAGATTTGGATCTTCATACAAGTAATAGAGTACTCCCAAGCCTACTAGACCAAAACCTGCAACTGACATGCCCATTACTGCTCCTCCCGAAAAGGCTATTTTTAGAGCTTTTGCTAATCCATATTCCTGGGCTGCAAATGTGGTTCTGCTATTGGTTTTTGTAGCAATCTTCATCCCAATAAATCCAGCTACTGCTGAACTTAATGCTCCCAAAACAAAAGAAAAGCCAGTTACACCACCTCTAACCAAAACAATTATAATTCCAATAATAATGACAAAAAATATCAGAATAGAGTATTCTCTCTTTAGAAATGTCATTGCACCTTTTTCAATTGAACTAGAAATTTCCTGCATCAAATCATTCCCTGGTTTTTCAATTAAGACACGTTTTGCCAGTATCATTGCGTACAATAAAGACACCAAACCACTAATAATTATTAATAACTTAATTACCGACATTTTATGGCTCCTTTTAATATTTTTAATGTTGATCAAGAATAATAATTTATTTAATCTTAAAAATAAATATCAATAATAATTCTATTTTATTATAGTCCAAATTACAAGGTGGCTTCCTGTATTTTATAGTTAAAAGGAAACCACCTTGTAATATTCTAAACTATATTAAACTATATTTAAGTAATATACGTTGAATATTTTATTCTTTTAAAACCGCATGTGCTGCAGCTAATCTAGCAATAGGAACTCTAAAAGGAGAACAGCTTACATAATTCAGTCCAGTTCTGTGACAAAATTCAACTGAATTAGGTTCTCCTCCATGTTCACCACAAATACCAATCTCTAGTTTAGGATTTGTTTTTCTGCCTAATTCTACACCAGTTTGAACCAATTTACCGACTCCCTTTGTATCTAATACTTCAAATGGATTTTCCTTTAATATTCCTTCTTCTACATATTTAAGAAGGAATTTGCCTTCAGCATCATCTCTACTTATTCCAAAAGTTGTTTGAGTTAAATCATTGGTTCCGAAAGAGAAAAATTCTGCATATTCAGCAATCTCATCAGCAGTTAGTGCTGCTCTAGGCAATTCTATCATCGTACCTACTTTATAATCTAATTCAATATTTTCAGCAGAAATAATATTTTTTGCTATTTCCTTTGTTTTATCATAAATTGGCTTTAATTCATTTATATGACCAACCAATGGAATCATAATTTCCGGTTTTACATCTACACCCTGTTTCTTCAATTCTACACTGGCCTCGATAATAGCCTTTATCTGCATTTCATAAATTTCAGGATATAACAAGCCTAAACGACATCCTCTCAAACCAAGCATTGGATTCATTTCCTGTAACATTCTTATTCTTTCTAAAATCGTTTCTTCTTTTTCCAGCTCTTCCTTATTTTGAGGTTTCTCCAACCGCAAGGTTGTTACTTTCACTAATGTTTCTTCGAAATTTGGTAAAAATTCATGCAAAGGTGGGTCTAACAATCTAATAATTACCGGTAAACCCTGCATAGCTTTTAATATACCTATAAAATCACTTTTCTGCATAGGTAATAGTTTAGCCAGCTGTTCTTCCCTGGATTCTTTGGTATCAGCAATAATCATAGCTTGAACAATTGGTAATCTTTCAGGTGCCATAAACATATGCTCTGTTCTGCATAAACCAATTCCTTCTGCACCTAAATCTCTAGCCTTTTGCGCATCTTCCGGAGTATCAGCATTTGCATATACACCAAGTTTTCTTATTTCGTCTGCCCATGAAAGCAACAATTTAAATTCTTCACTCATTTTGGGTTCTATCATTGGTACTTTGCCTTTATAGACATTACCGTTACCACCATCAATGGTAATAAACTCATCTTTTTTAATTGTCAAACCATTTGTAGTAAAAAGACCTTTCGATGCATTAATAGATAATTGACTACATCCTGCTACGCAAGGCATACCCATTCCTCGTGCAACTACAGCAGCATGGCTGGTCATTCCTCCACGACTTGTTAAAGTTCCCTTAGCCGCAACCATGCCATGAATATCGTCAGGAGTAGTTTCGGTTCTTACCAATATTACATCTTCTCCATCTTTGCCCATTCTTTCAGCTTCATCAGCCGTAAATACAACTTTACCTGATGCAGCACCGGGTGAAGCAGGCAATCCTGTTGCTATAGGCTTAATATCAGCCTCAGGGTCAATTCTGCGATGAAGTAATTGATTAAGTTGAATAGGTTCAATTCTCTCAACAGCAGTTTTTTTATCAATTATATTTTCTTTAACCATATCAACTGCTATTTTAAGGGCAGCTTGTGTAGTGCGTTTTCCAGTTCTTGTCTGAAGCAAATAAAGTTTGCCTTTTTCAATAGTAAATTCATAATCCTGAACGTCTTTGTAATTATTTTCCAATTTTCCAACTGTATCAATTAATTCTTTATAAACATCAGGCATATCATTTTTTAATTCATCTAGATGTTTTGGTGTCCTAGTACCAGAAACAACATCTTCTCCCTGAGCATTTAATAAATATTCTCCATAGTTTTCTTTTTCACCTGTAGATGGATTTCTAGTGAAGCCAACTCCTGTACCGGATTCATAACCCATATTCCCAAATACCATTTCCTGTACATTAACAGCAGTTCCTAAATCATCAGGGATATTGTTAATTTTCCTATAAGTTATTGCTCTTTTATTATCCCATGAACTAAAGACTGCCTCTATGGACATATTTAACTGTTTTTGAGGGTCATCAGGGAATTCTTTTCCAGTTTCTTTTAAAACTAAAGATTTATATTCTTTAACAACTTTTTTTAATCCTTCAACACTAATATCTGCATCAATTTCAACTTTTTCTTCTTCTTTTATAGATTCTAATATTTTTTCAAAATGTTCACCAGTAATTCCCATAACAACATTTCCGAACATTTGGATAAATCTTCTGTAACTATCATAGGCAAATCTCTCATCATCTGTTTTTTTAATTACTCCCTGTATGGTATTTTCGTTTAAGCCTAAGTTTAAAATAGTATCCATCATGCCAGGCATTGAAATTGCAGCTCCTGAGCGAACAGAAACCAAAAGGGGATTTTCAGTATCCCCTAATTGCTTGCCTGTTTTTTCTTCTAGTTTTTCAAGATTTTCCTTTATTTGCTCATTTAAGCCTGAAGGGAATTTTTTGTTACCCTTGGTATATTCAATACATGCTTCTGAAGTAATTGTAAAACCACGAGGAACAGGTAGGCCCATTCTGGTCATTTCAGCTAAATTGGCACCTTTGCCCCCTAACATTTTTTTCATATCCTTATTGCCTTCGTCAAAAAAATATACGTATTTTTTCATTTATTCAATTCTCCTCTCTTTTGTTAATCTATAAGATATAAAATATTTTTTTAAAAATAAAATATTTTACTCGGAATTGCCTTTCGCCATTGCAATTTTTGATAGATCAGCTAAATTGTAATACATTTCGGTAATTTTCGCCAGTAATGCTAATCGGTTTCTTCTAATTATTGCATCTTTTTCCATTACTAAAACATTGTCAAAAAAAGTATTTATTGGTTCGGTCATTTTTTCTAAATAATCAAATACCTTATTATACTCTTTTTTTGAAATTGCATTCTTTATTTTATCATTAACTTCAATATAATATTGGTAGAGTCGTTTTTCCTCTTTTTCCGAAAAAATATCACAATTAATTTCATTATCTTTGTTATTTTTTGATAGATTGTATGTCCTTGTAGCTGCAGTTATTATTTTATTAAATTTCGGTAGTTCATAGATGTCTTGTATAATTTTTACCCTGGTTAAAGTATCATTAATACTATTTGGATTTCTTTTTAATACAGAATCTATAACATCGTATCTATACCCCTTTTCAATTAACATATATCGTAGACGTTGTAATATAAAATCTTTTATTTTATAGATAAATTCATCATTATCAAATTTATCCTTTGTTTTGCTAGTGTTAATAAATGTTTTAATATTAAATTTGATTATATCATATAAAGGAATATCCATACTATTTTCGGAAGATAAAACAATATTAATGATTCCCAATGATTGCCTTCTTAGGGCGTATGGATCTTGAGAACCATCTGGAATGTTATTATTTATGAAACAAGCTGTTATGTTATCCAATTTATCGGATATGCTAAGGATTTTACCAACAATTGTCTTTGGTAATTTATCATCAGAGCTTCTTGGCAAATAGTGTTCAAGTATGCTCTCAGCAACCTGTTGATTTTCTCCTTGCAATAATGCATATTCCTTTCCCATAATTCCCTGTAATTCTGGAAATTCTTTGACCATTTCAGTTACCAAATCTGATTTGCATAAGAGGGCTGCCCTTTTAAGAATTTCTAATAAGCTGCAATCTAAGTTTATTATTATTGCAATTTTTTGTGATAAAGCTATAATTCTCTCAACTTTATCATACATAGATCCCAAATTTTCCTGATATACAACATCTTTTAACTTGTTTAAGTTATTATCAAGTGGTTTCATTTTTTTATCAGAAACTTTTTGGTCTTCTAGGTAGAAAAATCTGGCATCTTCCAACCTAGCTTTTAGTACCCTTTCATTCCCTCGAATAATGCTATCTTTATATTTATCTTCATTACCATTTATTACAACAAAGAAAAATGGTAACAATCTATCATCTTTTGAATAAACCGGAAAATATTTTTGATGCTTAATCATTACTGACTTTAAGACATCAGTGGGCAATTTTAAATAGCTTTTGTCATATTTTCCTAATATAACTCGGGGAAATTCTACTAAATTTTTTACTTCATCAAGCAATGATTGTTCTATTTGTTCTTTACCAGATATCTTATTCAAAGTTATCTTAATTTCCTTTATTATTATTTCTTTTCTTTTTTCAGGATTAATTACTACATAGCATTCTTTCATTTTACTGAAATACTCATCAGCGGATCTGATTTTTAAGGCTTTGGGAGAAAGAAGCCTATGTCCATATGATTTATTACCAGATTTTATTTTCTCTAGATTAAAATTGATAACTTTTTCATTATATAAAGCTACTATCCATCTAATTG
>CAYOLB010000304.1:0-1506 GCA_964404675.1 uncultured Atribacterota bacterium
TTGTAGGTCATTAAAGGGAAAAGGTAGTTATTGTGGAATACGAATTATTTATGCTTATCATGAAGAAGAAGATATTATTGAATTTGTAGAGATATATTACAAGGGCGATAAAGCAAAGGAAGACCGGGGAAGGATATTAAGATATTACAAAAAAGATTGAGAAAATTATAAATTATAAGAGAAAAGAGGTGAGAAAAAAGAGCAAAGGTAGAGATAGAAGTGTATATCTTAAAGATGGGAAATGGTATAACAAAAGAAATGATGCTGGTAAAGCTTCAAGTCTTCATAAAACTCAGCAACAGGCCATTAATGCTGCTAGAGGAATGCTGGGTAATCAAGGCGGTGGTGAGCTTACTGTTATGGGTACAAATGGTCGAATCAGAAGCAAAGACACTATTAAACCGGGGAATGACCCATGCCCACCTAAAGATAAAGAACACTAAAATATTTTGTTACCAAATAACTATATAAAATAGGGTAGGTACCAGAATTACTTTTACTTTTAAAGGATTATTATAAATAGAAGATTATTATTCTATTTTGTCCCTCTTTTCTAAATTATGTCTTGCACAGAGTAGTTGAATATTTTCAGCTACTAGGGATGATCCACCTTTGGAATAAGGGATTATATGATCAAAATGTAGATTATCTGTGCTGCCACATATAACACATCTACCTTTGTCTCTTTTCCATACTTCTAGCTTAACCGCAGTAGGGATAATTCTTTTATGGTCGATATCATACTCACCGGTATTGATATTAATATCTTTTTCTAATAATTCTAGTTTAAACTTAAAAACTTTACGTGCATTTATATATTCTTGCCAAGCATCTATGAGTTTGAATATGCCATTATAAACCCAAATTCCAGGTTTAATTTTTTCATATACTTTAACAAATTCTATTTCTTCATTGTCTTTGTTGTATTTATATTTTTTTGCAGCTTGATAAAAAAGCCCATTTTGAGTTAAACTGCCACTTGGATTATTATAAGGCTGTTCAGCTAATTTAGGGTTTGGTCCATCTTTCTTAGCCTGTATATCATGGCCTTCATAAATTAAAATTTTACCTTCTTCTTCTATCCTGTCAGCATAAGGGGCTCCATGTCGAAGACTCATTGAAATTACACTAAACCCACCTTTTAATTTAAAATTCATACCTCGTTGAAGATTAACTCCTTCTTCTTTGCACATATCAATATAAGAAATGATGTCGCCTTGATTTAACAATTTAGTTATTCCTTTTTACTTTTTCATTATTATTAAATGTTTAAAGCCTCTTAGATAAAAATTATATCTCTTTGCTCTTTCGTGCCAGATACCTGTATTCGAGGTTTGGTTATGCCTTGTGACACATACAAGATCAACTGGAGTAAAGTATTTATCAAGTATAGAATATATTTTAAAGCCAACGGGTGTAAATTTTTTCTTTTTTGCTTGATCACCAATCAACCAGGCTATATATTTTTTAGGTTTAAGGATACGATAAGCTTCTTGTGCAACTTTA
>CAYOLB010000305.1:0-6594 GCA_964404675.1 uncultured Atribacterota bacterium
TTCGTAAAAGAGGAGGGCTTCTTCTTGAAAAAGCCGGTGTTTGCCGGGATGATTTTAATATACTTAAAAAATCCATAGGTGGCAAAAATACATATACAGGTTTTAATCCCTTTATAAGTTCCAGGAAAGGAAAAGTAAATACAGAGTGGAAGTTAATAATAAATGGATAAGAATAAGTTAAAAGATATTATTAATTATGTTGCCGACAAGCAGGGATTCCGTCCAGCAATTATAGAAAAAGACTATCATTTGACCAGAGTCCTAAATGCAGTCAACCAGCATTTAAGCAGTGATATTATTTTTAAAGGCGGAACACTTCTAAATAAAGCTTATTTAAATTACCATAGATTAAGCGAGGATTTGGATTTTTCATACAGCAGTGATGTTGATGTTTCCACTCGTACAAAAAGATCAAGAGTGATAGAACCTATAAGAAAAAAAATGAGATCTTTTTTATCTTATCTTGAACTTACAAGCAATAATGCTGAAGGACAGGGGTTCAATAATTCAACACAATATCTTTTTAATCTTCAATACCAGTCTGTTATTATTAATCGAAGGGAAATAATAAAGTTTGAAATATCACTACGCCAGCCGTCTTTTTTGCCTCCTGAAATAGTAAAGATAAAACATTTTTATCAGGATCCTTTTAGTGGAGAAAACTTATTTCCACAGGGAAGTATCTTAGGGCTTTCTTTAATAGAGTGTGCAGCAGAAAAATTAAAAGCTGCAATATCACGCTTGACACCAGCAATTAGGGATTATTATGATCTGGGGCACTTTATTAAAAAAGGGTTTGATTTTTCCCGGCCGGATTTTTTAAAATTAGTTAATAAGAAATTAGAGCTTGACAATTATGAAGGTGATTACTCAAATAATTTAGGTTTACCTGAAAAGGCAATCAAAGAATTAAAAAGGATTAGCCAAACCGATCTTTTTCCAATGCTTAGGATTGATGATGAATTTAATCTTGATGAAGTCCTGGACTATTTTAATAATTTATTCTGGAAGGCAAACCAATAAAATAAATCTTCAAAATAAAGGAAAAACTGATAAGTTAGAATCAGCAATTTGCATCTTCTATAATTAGCCATTGAAAATTGACTACAATTTGTATATAAATGACTACAAAATGTATACTGTTAATTTAATAAGAAGAAATACTAACAAATACCACATAAAATGCCAAAAGGACTCCTTTCGGGAGCCCTTAAGCTTTAAAATCTGTTCATTGCTGAACATTGATAACTATATTGCCTTCAAATTTGTTGTCAATACAAAATCGTGTATTTTTAAATGCACTGGATAACTTTTGCTAATATTGGTCTTGTTTTTTTAATTTATTTTAATTTTTAAATTTAATTTGATGCGTGTCTGCTTGTTATAAACTTCTTTTTTAGAAGAATTCTAAAATTATTCGAGAGAATAATTGTACAAATATATAAATATTTACTTTCTCAAGATGAAATAAAATGAAATAAAATGTATTTTATATGTATATTGTTTGTAATATAATTAGCTTATTTAATGCAAGGAGATGATTTATTATGCCTAAGACATCTGTTATTAATATTAGAACTGAGCCAGAAACAAAAAAACAAGTAGAGAACTTGTTTTTAAAATTTGGTATTAGTGTATCAGATGCTGTTAATATCTTTTTCCATCAATCCTTAATGCAGGGCGGGCTTCCGTTTCAAATGCAGTTGCCAAAACCAAATCCTGAGACAATTGCTGCAATAGAGGATGTAAACAATAACAGGAATATGAGCCGTACTTTTGACAGCGTTGATGATCTAATGAAGGATTTAAATGCTTAAGGTAAGGTATTCTGCAAGGTTCAAAAAAGATTTTAAAATAGTTAAAAAAAGAGGATATCAGATCAGCCTGCTTGAAGAAATCATATCAATGTTATGTTATGAAAAGCCATTACCCCCAAAGAATAATGACCACCCGTTAAGCGGTAATTATTCAGGGTTTAGAGAGTGCCATATAAATCCTGACTGGTTGCTGATATATAAAAAACATATATAATTTTAAAGTTATTTTTGTTAAAATTTAGCACTGTCGGGCGAATGGCGGAGCCAAACAGCCCGGCGTAGACCTCGCAGATTTAAGCATAATTTATCCGGATTTTACAGATGCTCATGAAGACCAAATTGATATAGATCTTTCATTTAAAAAGAAAATAAAAGTTATTTAAAAGTCCAGTATTACTGGACTTTTTGCTTTATTTGAGGCTTAAAAAGAGAGTCTTTTAAATGAATGTAAATAACTCAAAAGATGAAAAAATAAGATCCTTTTTGGAGTATGAATAGGTCTATGGGCAATATAAAAAAAATACATAATAAGTGTTGTTTATCCAACAATTTAGACAAGTTTTCAAACAATAAGGAATATAATTCTACACCAGCAAATAGGTTCTATACTCTAAATGAGGAAATAACTTTAAGATTCTATCAAACGCCAAAAGCTCTTTTTAAAAACCCCAGATATAAAGGACTTTCACTTGGCCCAAAGCTTATGTATTCAATATTAAGGGACCGGCTTGATCTATCCATACAGAATAAATGGAAAGATAAGAAAGGTTATATATATCTTGTTTTTAGTATTGAAGAACTGGCAAATCTTTTAGAAATAAACAAAGAAACTGTAACTTCATATAAAAAGAAACTTGTCAAATATAAATTAATAATTGACAAGAGATTAGGACAAGGGAAATCTAATAGGATTTATGTTTTAAAGCCTGAAATTAAAGAATTTCTGAATATGGAAAAACCGTCTTCTAGAATACGGAAAAATACACCTCTAGAATACGGAAAATACGACTCTAATGATACTAACCTAAATGAAACTGATTTAAGTAACGTTAACGAGATTGAGGAGGGAAGGGTTGTGGATAACTCCAGAGATGAGATAAGGAATAGGATAACAAAAGATAAGAAAGATATTAACGATATCAAGAAAAAAATAAGAGAATCGCTTGATGGAAATGATAAAGGTATCTTATCTGGGATAAAGAATAATGAAAAAGACAAAGAATTGCCTAAAAAGGAAAATGTTCCAGGAGAAAGTTATTTTAGAGATGATAAAATATTTGACCATTACGGATTTAGTAGAAGATCTGAAGAAAAAGAGCTACTGGCAAAGGAAATAGCTGATGTACTGAAAGATAATCATAGCTTGGGAGCATTCCGCTCTATAGTTGACAAGATTCCAGAGCAGCAGATAAGGATATTTTTAAGCATAATCAAGGATACTTATCTTACCGGAAGAATTAAAAATAATAGAGGTGCAATGTTCATTTCACTTGCCAAAGCTTATGCTGGAAAGAATAATATAAATCTGAATTTCAAATGATCTCTTATTATATTCTGGATCAAATACTTACGGTTGACCTACTTATTTTTGACTACAATTTGTATATATTTGACTACAAATTATATATGCTTAATAAGCTTTTTCCCTCAAAAACTAGAGCAGAAATTTTAAAATTATTTTTAATACTGAT
The DNA here is from genome assembly GCA_964404675.1 of uncultured Atribacterota bacterium. Classification (GTDB taxonomy): domain Bacteria; phylum Atribacterota; class Phoenicimicrobiia; order Phoenicimicrobiales; family Stramentimicrobiaceae; genus CAZWUL01. The sequence goes on from CAYOLB010000305.1 coordinate 3,509, forward strand.
ATATTAGAAATATTATTGTGGACAGTCGCTGTAATGTGTGAATAAGATTAGGATATTTTTGATAAAATATACTTGTTGACAGATACTCCTTCTTCTGCCGATTTTATTGCTAATTTCCTATGGACTTCAGCAGGAACCCGTAGTGTTAGATTACCTTTATATTTTTTTAAACCAAATGGCTCAGGGATTTCTTCGTTTTCTTCTCTCATCCAGTTTATTGATTCTTCAACAACTTTTTCAATTTCTTTAAGCGCAGCCTCAACTGTACTGCCATGTGCAGCCAGAGACGAAAATTCGAGACATCTGGCAATATGCAGCTTATCTTCCTCTGACCATTCCACTCTATAAGTATATTTTTCAATTAATTTATTGGTTTCCATTTTTCATCTCCAATTTATCCAATGCTTTTAATACAAGCTTTACCTGATATGGCTTTGCCATTTTACCTTCTTTTTGTATATTTATTCTGGGATCGCCTTTCCACGGTGTTTTAAAGATATGATGACTTCCTTTTATTCTCGACTTCCCAAAGTATCTTTTACATAATTTTAGCAAGTCATCAAATTTAACATTTTTTGGACTAGACAAGATATCTTTTTCCATTATAGGATGATAGCGCATAAGCTATCGTTAGTCAAGAAAAAATTTTTAGGTCGGCCTATTATCTTGACAGCAATAATACATCGTTATAAGTTAATAATAATCTGGAAAAACAAAACAAAGCCCGAAACTATCCGAAGCAGGTGGTGTAAATGCAGCGGATATGTGGAGTGAAAGTAAGCGTTCTTACCCGGGGAGGTCTGACAGGAGTGCTGCAGGTAAAGCAGAAACCCACGCAGTGATGTATGGCTGGCCTGTCAGAAGTCAGCAGAGGCCATAGTGTGTGCGTGGCAGCACAGTTTGCAGGTGGGTTAAAGTCCCACTGGACTCCAGATTGGGGAGTCCATATCCGAACCCGGGAGTAATGTCTCGGGGGCTGATACATAAGGATGTATCAGAGGGCAGGGCGTCCGCCGTGAGGTGGGGTCTGAAGGGCTTGAGGAGAAGTACCAGGCCGTAATTGATGGAAGCGATTCCGCTGATGAACCGGTCGGCCAAAGACGGGGCAAGGTCGAGCCTGCAATTTGGGGGCGAAGGCGTTCCAATTCACCCGTCGCACCAAGGTGTTTGCGGGCGGCATGGTATGGAAGGAAGCTGTGTGACCCATGGAGGCCTTGTATTGTCTGTTACCTCAGTAAGGCAAGCTATAAGGCAAACCCGAAATGCTTGCTTAAGCGGTGCAAGGAGTCGGAGAGCCAAATAGTACTTTAACGGGCGAAAAGAAGAAACGCCCGGACTGTCTAGGTCGATATAGACAGCTCCCAGCAGGTTCAAAAGGTTTGCCGGGAGGGGAAGGTGGCTCACATAACAGACTGAAATCGAAGGAGCAGTCAGTGAGTATGAAGCAAGAAAAGGAAAGTTCCATGTGTGAAAGACCCAAAGCTTGTCACAGAGGATACTGATGACAACAGAGAAAGTAAGTACAGGTAGAAAACTCAAGGTATATTCACTTATTGATAAGGTGTACCACCCAACAAACCTTAAGATGGCCTGGAAAAAGGTAAGGGCCAACAAAGGAGCCGGAGGAATTGACGGGATTTACATCGATGAGTTTGAAAAGGTGGCAGAAATGGAGCTAAAAGCCCTTCATGCAGACCTTAAAGAAGAATCATACGTGCCTCTTCCAGTAAAGCGGGTATATATACCCAAAAGAGGAAAACCAAAAGAGTGCCGTGCACTTGGAATCCCGACAATTAGAGACAGGGTATGTCAGCAGGCATTAAGGAACAGGCTTGAGCCGATATTTGAGGAAACATTTAATGACTGTAGTTTTGGCTACAGGCCTGGGCGCTCTCCCCACCATGCCATGAGGAAAATCTGGCAGGAAATAAATAGGGGGAACCGCTGGATAGTGGACGGAGATGTAAGCGACTACTTTGGAACAGTAGACCATGAAACATTGATTGATATGGTAGCTGAAAAAGTAAGCGACGGAAAAGTCCTCAGTCTAGTCAGGAAAATGCTAAAGGCGGGGTATATAGACAGAAAACGAAAGTTTGAAACCAAGACAGGAACACCGCAGGGCTCTGTCATAAGCCCGCTTCTAAGCAATATTTACCTGACACCATTTGATGATGCCATGACAGCTAAAGGATTCAAGCTTACCCGTTTTGCCGATGACTGGTTGATAACTTGTAAAAGCAAAGCAGAAGCAGAAAGGGCACTTAAAACGGCCAGGGAGGAGCTTGGAAAACTCGGTCTAGCCCTCAACAGTGAAGGAAAAGTATCCTTGAGATTGGGTACAGGAGTAGCAAAGAGACAGAAAGACAAGATAAGACAGATAACCAGAAGGAACAGGGGCAAATCCGTAGACAGCATAATAGCAGAAATAAATGTAGCCATGACAGGTTTTATCAATTACTTTAAGCTGGCACAGAGGGAAGGCTGGAAAGCTGGATAAGAAGGAAGCTTAGGGTAATTGTCTGGAAGCATTGGAAGAAAGTAAAGACCAGATTCAGGAAACTTAAAGTCATGGGACTTTCAAGAAGACAAGTGTTTATGGCTATGTCCAGAAAGAAGTACTGGAGGCTTTCTGTTTCCCCCCAGTTAAATACAGTAATGGGTACTTCCTACTTCAGGGAAAAGGGACTCATCAATCTGGTAGAAAGGTACAGTTTAATTCGTTAAATTATTCAACCGCCGTATACCGAACGGTACGTACGGTGGTGTGAGAGGTCGGAGGGCGAAGCCCTCTTCCTACTCGATTATTGAAAATATGCATGTAATTTAGTAATATTACAAGCATATGAGTGAAAATACTTCTAAGGGGGGTATCTGGCAATATGTAGTTTATATTCTTCTGACCACTCTACTCTATAAGTATATTTTTCAATCAATTTCTTAGTTTCCATTTTTGATCTCGAGGCATAAAAATTAATTCAGTAAATAAAGGAAAGAGGATGAGGGAAGAATCACAATGTCTTTTTCTAACAAGAAAATATTCTTAGAAACCACTATACCTTTTTTAAATGAATTTTTAATTGTTA
>CAYOLB010000306.1:0-4745 GCA_964404675.1 uncultured Atribacterota bacterium
TCAAGACAGTGGTATGGTCAGTTTTCTAGATATGCCAGTCAGTTCAGCTGCTCCAATTGGTACCCCAGAAGGCTATTCTATGAAAATAGATGGAAACAACCTCTTTACCCTTTATTCAGAATCAGATGGTTCTGGCGGTATACAGAATTCAGGAGTTGGCATTGGAACCACTAACCCCGAAACAAAATTAGATGTTTCTGGTACTTTTAGAAATACTTTAGCTACTACCCATTCTCTTTTAGGTGGTTCAGGCAATATCTTTGTGATGGCTGATGATACTGGTACTTTGTACGCTACTTCTTCGCCTAGTATATTAGGCGATTATCTTCCCCTTACTGGTGGAACCATGTCAGGAGATATTAATATGGGTGGTAATGATATTACAAATGTTAATAAGTTGACAGTTATTACTGTTGACCCTTTGTATAAGATAAAGGGGATAAATTATTCTACTTATGCTCCATCTGTTGTTGGTGGTGTCAAAGAAGAATATGTTGGCAAAGTGGCAATAAATGAAAAGAATCAATATGGCGGATATGAAGAGATAATAGATTTCACTAAACAGAAAGAGGGGAGTGATCTTTGGGTTTGGCATCAAACGGTTGATTTTAATTATAATAATGTTGAAGTACTTATTACCCCCTATGGCGGTTTTGCTCAAACTTATTATCAGATTGAAGATGATAGGATAATATTTAGATCAGATAGGCCGATTACTATTTCATATCGTCTTGTTGGTCATCGTATTGATTGGCGGAATTGGCCGACTAAGGCGGTTGATCAAACAGAGCAACCAGGTTTGATAATTAATTAATTTAAAATTAAGTATTTACACTAAATATTGTAAATGTTATAATAATAACATAAAAAATAAAAATTTATTTTGAAATTTATGGAAAATACAGAAAAAACCAATAAACCTAGCAAAGGTTTGACTCTGGTTCTTATTGGTATTATTTTGGTAGTTGTTATTATTGTCATAGCAGTGGCTGTGAACAAAAATAAAGAAGCTTTACCAACTGATATTTCTGGTGAGTCTGAGCAGCAAGCACAGGTATCAGAACAGACTGGAGACGAAGGACCAAGTGCTGCTGTTGATATCAATGATGAAAGTTTGCAGGAAGTAGAAGTGCTTAATGTTGGCACGGCTAAAGCAGTAGTTCCAGGAGCTAATCCTGTCACTTCTGATAATGTGGTAATTACTGAAAGTGGACAGATAGCGCAAAATGAAGCCCCGGTTATGAGTGAAAATGCTCCTCGTCAGACTGGATTTTTGAATAAGGAGGAATTGTCAGAAGATGTGGTTAAATTAGAGGTTGGAAACGGCGCTTTTTCACCTAGTACTTTTACTACCGTTGCCGGTTCTCCTACCACCTTTGCTTTAACCGGGATTGACAGCTACTCACATGTTATTGCTTTTGATGATCCTTCTTTAAGTGCGGTCGCTATTTTAGTTGGACCTAACCAGACTAAAGCTATTACTTTCCAAGCTCCGTCTGAACCCGGTACTTATACTTTCCGCTGCGTCTCTCCGGGCCATGCTGAAAAAGGTGAAGTAGGTGAAATGATCGTGAATTAGTTAGTTATAAAGTTAACTGGTGTTTTAAGAAATAGATTTAAAGGCGTCCAAATTTTTTGGACGCTTTTACTTAAAGGAATATGAATTTTAAGCCAATTTGCTAATAAGAATAAAAATTTATAATAGAAAGGTAATAATAAAATACCATGTCTAAAAGAAAAACTAAGAAAAAAGAAATTGGTAAAAGAATGTTTAAAAAAAAGAGATTCGGATTGTTTTTTTTGCAACAAAAAATCATTAATTCGCCTTTAGTAAAAGAAGAAAAAGCCCTTTTAATTATAACTTTTCTTATTTTCTGTCTCACTTTTATTACCTTTTGGGAAGTAAGGAGATCGCAAGTGGTAATAAAGGTTATATCACCAGAAATTATGGCCATCGATGATACTGATGACAATATTGTGTTTCAAGATGACAAGAAAAAAAATATTGAAAATAAAGAAACTAATTGGCAAAGTTTTGGTGATAATTTTTCTTCATTTGCCTATTTAAACAGCGGGCAAACTAATATGTATTTAGACGATGTTGTTACCGCCTTTATGTTCCCGCCCCAATATAGCTTTATAAAACAAAATTGCTTTTATCCAAATTGCGGTTTTGAGAAAGATATGAAGGCCGTTTATATATCAGATGGAGAAAATTCAGTTTTATCAGATTTAGATATTATACCCCAGCCCTTACCTCAAGAATTACGAGATAAAGAAATCTTAGCTGTTAATTTAAATACTTTAAATAAGCTTCAAGTCGTTTCTTTTATTGTTTATAGCAATAGGCAAGAACAATCCTTTGTTTATTTTTTGGATAAAGATAGTTATAAACCGATAATAACTAATGAAACTAAAGAAAAGATAATAACTAAATATCAAAAAGGTGGTGGATTTATTACCGTTGCCGGTGATGATGACGATTTTCTGATCCTTTATTCAGGCTATGAAGGGAAGGGATATCATTATAAAGAAGGCAAGCTTTATGATATATCTCGATTTTTTGGTTTGCGAGTAGTTGCTGGTGGTTTTCAATCTTATATAATAAAACAAGGCAGAGGAAATGATACATTATGGTATGTTATGAGCATCTCTCTTGGTAAAATAAAGATGATAAAGCTATGGCAGAACGGTACTAGTAATATAAAAGGTGCCTATGATTTAAGTCAGGAGTTATTAACTGAAATTAGTCAGTCCAGTTCTTTATTAGCTTTTAGATCAGGAGATGAACAAGGAAAGATTGAATTTTTACTTGGACAAAATAATTATAATAATGAATTCGCTGATAATTTAAAACAAGATACTCAATTGTTAACTTTTATTGATCAAGGTTTTGACAATAGCCAAATCAGACAAGTAGTATCAAATAATATCAATAATAAAAATTACCCTATTTATAAGGCGATAATTAAAGATTTAGGGGTGTCTTTAGATGATGAGAGTAGTATAGATTATATTCAAAAATTTCCTCAAAAAAATATAGATATTTATCTAGGTGATGATAGAGACAATTTTATAAAAATAAACCCACAAGAAACAGTTTCTTTTTTTGGTGATAAGCAGACATTGTATTGGCGTATGGTTTTTTATCCAAATAACAATCTTCAATATTCTCCTTGGTTGGATTATTTGAATGATTTAAAATATTTAGTTTCTTTTTAACAAAAAACGTTATAAAGATAAATAGTACTTTTCCTCAATGATTTTTGTGTCAAGGCCAAATAGAAATGTCCTACTTTGAGCCAAATAGAAATGTCCTACTTGGCGATATTAGTTAATTATTTTGGACTGATATTTTTTGCTGATTATGGATTTTTCCATAAAGAAATTGTTTTCTCCAGGGATGGTCTATCGGTGGTTTATATGAACTTTGTACTTGTCTGGTAAGAGCCGGCAGTTTAATATCTATTTCTTTCCTCGGTTTTTCCGGCAACAGGACATAATCGAGATAAGCGTTCCTAGCTCTTAGCTTAACTTTTCCGTTTAAATGCTCCTCGACAATTATTTTGTCTTTTTTGTAAACCGTAACCGGCTGTTTCCTGTCTAGTTGAAAACAATCGGTTTTAAACATTATCGTGTAGTCATTATTTACAATTCTTGTATTTTGAATTGATAATATTTGTGATAGATTTTTTTCTGTATTGTTGTTTAATTGTTTATGTAAATTCTTTCGTCTGTTTGGAATGACCGCGAATTTGGCATTGAACCTGGGGATATACTTTTTCAAAAATTCATTAGCTTTTTCTATAGTGCTAATTCCGGCTAGTCGCAATTCTTTAACCAGTCTGTCCTGCAATGTCTCAAACATCCTCTCTACACGCCCCTTTGCTTCCGCGCTATGAGCGGTAATCGGTCTAACTCCGATTTGATTCATGGCCCTTTCAAATTGAGTAATCATGTCTTTGTTGTCTACAGCATTTTTATGATTTATCTTGTAAGTACTGAATTTATCGAGGTAAATAGACAGCGGCAGGCCGTTTTTTAGGAAATACTCTCTCCAGAAGCCGAATACGGCCATAGTACTTTCATTGTAGTCGAATTTGGCATGCGTGATTTTACCGGTAGCATCATCAACGGAGAGCAGTAAACAACTCTCCTCATTTCCGAACCAAATATGATACGAGCCATCGAACTGTTGCATTTCACCCTCGTTATCTTTCCTCGCTCTCCACGTATGCCATTTTTTTGATTGTTTCCTCGGTTTAACTTTCCATAATCCGATTTCAACCATAATAGTCCTGACTGTTTCTTTTCCTATTTTTATTTTTTCAGTTTCTTCCAATTTTTCCGCGGCGAAGGTAGGACCGAAATTATAATATTTTTCTTTTAAATGTTTTTTAACCAAATCAATGGTTTCCGCATTGATCTTTTTATTACTCCTTTTTCCACGGCCTTTATGGGCCAACCCTTCAGCGCCATGTTTATCTACCGTTTTTTTTAATCTTCTGATATGTCTGGTTGTTAGACTCAATTGCTTGGATGCATCAGTGCCATTAATCTTTTTATTGATTAAATTGCAGAGTACATCATATTTTTGTAATTCTTTTTCTGTCATAATTATTAATTTTTGCGTCATATTTTTGCCTAGATTAATATTTTAATAAAATCTAGACTTTATACCACAAAATTAGCAAGTAGGACATTTCTATTTGGCTGTACTAGGACATTATCATTTGGCTGCGACA
>CAYOLB010000307.1:0-1849 GCA_964404675.1 uncultured Atribacterota bacterium
TTTTGCTTTTTTATTTTACTGATATCTAAAAACCAAAAACAAAAAACTATAAACCATCTAACCCGCATTGTTACCCAAGCAAGAAGGGAGGAAAATAAAATGTCCAAACTGGTCAATATGCTATACAAATTAGCCCGGGCAGCCAATGATATCAGCAACGTTGCCAGCGGTGATCCCAAGAAAATCGCTCGCCGGGCAAAAAATAAAATTGTAGGCAAAAAATTGAGTAAACATCTTGGTAGATTGTTATGGAAATAAAACCTAACCGCAATCTAAAACAAGACCTTTAAAATTGTTTAAAAATATGTTAAACTACAATTAAATAAATGTATAAATATGTATTACAAGTTATCTGGTAAATAACCTATGAAACAAAATAATACAAACAAAAGCCTTGGGCCTATAGAGACAAACATTGTTTCTCGCTTAACATATGAAAAAAAGAATATTGTAAGAGCAAAAGAACTGGATCAATTCTTTGATCTTTCACCAGCGGATAGAAAACAAATTGTATTCAGGTTAAAGAAGAAAAAAATTCTATCAACAATTAAACCCGGAATATATGTATTTTCACCTCTTGAATCGGGACCGCAGGGTACAGGAGTTAATGAGCTTTTAATTCCACCAATTTTCTTTCCCAATAAAAACTATTATATAGGGTACTCCACTATGTATAGTTATCATGGATTTACTGAACAATTATTTCAAACTGTCTATGTTTTAAATACTACAAAATACATGGAAAAGACTATTTGTGGCATATCTTATAAATTTATAAAAATACCTGAAAATCGTTTTTATGGTATAGAAAAAATTGAAATAAAAGATGAAGAAATCAATATTAGTTCAAAAGAGAGGACATTAATAGATCTTGTATATTTCAACAAACCTATTGGAGGTATAAGGAGAGCCTCAGAAATACTAAAAGAATTTGTTAACAATAATAAGTGTGACATTGAAAAACTAGTTAGATATGCCACTAAATTTCCCATTATTAAAACTAGAAAAAATATTGGATTGATTCTTGATGAAACTAAAACCCCTAAAAAAGAATTGATTCCACTAGTTAAAAGTATTGAGAAAACATCAATCATTTCTTTTGGAAATTCCCGTAGAGGAACGATTAATAAAAAATGGAGAGTTATCATAAATGCTGCACAAGAATAAAGAAGAATTCATAAAAATACTAGAAAGGGCATCAAGAATTAGGACTTTTTTATTACCATTAATTGAAAAAGATTATTACTTAACATTAATTCTTTCAAATATAAATAATCTCTCTGAAAACCTTGTATTTATTGGAGGGACTTGTCTTAACAAAATTTACTATTCCTACTATCGCTTAAGCGAAGATCTTGATTTTAGTATGCTATTACCGCAATATGAACCTACTCGCAGCCAGAGACGTAAATGTATTAAGCCAATTAAAGAAAATATTGAAAGATTTGCCCAACAATTTGATATGAGAGTTGCTAATGTTGACAATTCAGGCCGGAATGAATCTAAACAATACGTCTTTTCTTTGAGATATCAATCAGTAATCCAGCCGATAGAAACAGAAATAAAATTGGAAATCGGTCTTAGGTTTAATCCGCTTGACAAAATTCAAAAAAGGCCTGTAAAACATATATTTGTGCATCCATTTACTGAGGAGCCCCTACTAGAAGGTGGACAAGTAAATTGTTTATCTTTAAACGAACTTATGTCTGAAAAATTACGTGCAGCAGCATTAAGAAATATTATTGCTCCCAGAGATTTTTATGATATTGACTTTGCCTTACGTAATAATTTTAATTTGTCAGATAAATCAGTGATACAATTATTTCAAAAGAAACTGCAGGAAAATAAC
>CAYOLB010000308.1:0-6486 GCA_964404675.1 uncultured Atribacterota bacterium
AAAATAGGTGAGTTTCTCAGCATAGAGGCTTATGTTAATACAGAAGATATTGACCTTATTCTTTACTCAGTAGATGTAGCCTCTAATTGTGTCTTTAAAAAGGAAGAATGGCGTGAATTTGTCAAAAATGTTAATAAAATCGATCGAACATTTAAAACAATAAACAAGAAAAATGATTAAAATATTAAGTGAAAGGATATATATTAATTATATTGTACTATTTTTATCGATTGATGATTGACCCGTTGTTAACAGGGGTTAGAAAAATTATCAAGGATTTAATCGAGCCCGATAGTACCGTTATTGATATTGGCTGTGGGACCGGAGAGTTAGTTTTTTACTTATCTTCTCAAGTGAAAAGAGTAGTTGGTCTTGATATAAATGAAGAGGGACTTAATTATGCTAGAATGAAAAAGAAAAAACTAAAGATAGGAAATGTTGAGTTTGTAAGTAAGGATGTGAATGATGCAGATTTTCTTTCCGGAGCACGTTTTGATTATGCAGTATTATCCATGGTTTTACATCAATTTAGTTTGACAGAGGCAAATAGCGTTTTACAATCTGCCATGAGGGTTGCACAATACATTCTTATGGTTGATTTCTCCAGCCCTTTACCAGAGAATGCTATTGGATGGGGCGCAAGGTTAATTGAAAGAATGGCTGGAGGCCAACATTATATGCATTTTAAAGATTACCAAAGGCACAATGGTTTGAATTATTTTCTGGATTATCACCAATTAGCTATAATAGAAAGCAGAATTGGAGGTCTTGGTGATATTCAAATTATAAAGGCTTTGGAGAAAAAATCTTTAAAAAGTTAGTAAAAAAGTTGAGAATAATTATTAATTATAACGAATGTATCAAACTCTGTTTATCCAGCTGTTCAAGCTCTTATTACTGACATTTTTACATGATGTGTAAAGCTTTGTTAGTAGTTATGTTTTTTTTGTGCGGGATATTAATAAAAATTATTTGATAGCATGCCACTTTATCTCATTCTGCAGTAGTTGTCCTGGTCATCGGTGCCTGATTTTTGAGCATTTTAAGTGTACAAACCTATACTGTGTAGATTTCAAAAATAAATCAAATTTGCTTATTTTTTCTTATAAATATATAATATAAATATATAAACAATATATTATTAATATAAAAGGATTTCGGGATGAAAACAGTTGATATTTTCAATGAACTAAAACGTCGTATTGTCTTTTTTGAGTATAAACCCAAGCAAATTCTCAGTGTTAAGGAACTTGCCAAAGAATTTGGTGTGAGTGCTATTCCTATCAGAGAGACTCTTATTCGTTTGGAAGAAGAAAAACTAATTGTTATTATCCCCAATAATGTAGTCTATGTAAGTGACTTAAGTTTCCAGGAATTAAAGGATGTTTTCGAAGTACGTCTATTCTTATTGGGAATGGCAGGAAAATTGGCAGTAAAAAGAGCTAAACAGGAACAGATTAAAGAAATGAAACTAATAGCAGAGAAAATGGCAAAAGAAAAAAGTAGGAAAAATATTATTCAATTAGATGCCCAATTTCATGATTTATTTAATAAATCTACCGGAAATGAAGTGCTGGCGGAAAGTCTTGAGAAATTGCGAAATCGTTTGGGTCGTTTATGGTATCTAGCTGAAAAAGAAGAGAGCTATTCTTTGCACATTCCCAAAGAAATAGAAAACCTGCTTGTTGCTTTGGAAAATAGGGATGGTGAAAAATGTAAAAAATTATTGGAAGAGCATGCCATTCATTTTATAGAGAGAATTAAAATAAATCTGTATAATGGTTACCCAATTAAGTGATTTAGAAATATTTTTGTTGATTAATTGATTGTTATAAAAAAAGGTGGAGAAAAAATGAAAAGGATATTGATTACCGGAGCAACTGGACAAATCGGTTCAGAGTTAACGTTAACATTGCGTGAGAAATATGGTTCAGATAATGTGATAGCTGGTGGTCATCCCAGCAAACTTCCTTCTAATAAATTAAAAGAATCCGGACCTTTTGTTATGATCGAATGCCTGGATGTTAATTCAATTTTAAAGGTTTTAAAAGACTACCAAATAGATACAATTTATCATCTGGCAGCTCTACTTTCAGCCACAGCTGAAAATAAACCAAAACTAGCCTGGAATGTCAATATGCAAGGTTTAATCAACGTTCTTGATGTGGCATCAACTAATCAATGCTCTGTATTTTTCCCCAGTTCAATTGCTGTTTTTGGTGCAAATACTCCCAAGGATAATACGCCACAAGAAACAATCCAAAGACCTTCCAGTATCTATGGCATTACCAAATTAACAGGAGAGCTCCTTTGTGATTATTATTATCAAAAATATAATCTTGATGTAAGGGGCGTAAGATTTCCCGGAATAATCTCTCATGAAACATTGCCCGGAGGGGGGACTACGGATTATGCAGTGGAAATATTTTATGGCGCAATCTCTCAACAATTTTATTCCTGTCCTTTAAAAGCGGATACCTATTTAGATATGATGTATATGCCAGATGCTATTAAGGCAGCCATACAGATTATGGAAGTAGATGGTAACAGTTTAACTCAGCGGAATGGATATAATATCACTGCCATGAGTTTTTGCCCACAGGAACTTACCAATGAGATTAAAAAGTGGATTCCAGGTTTTAAGATAGAGTATAATATTGATAAAGATAAACAAGTCATTGCTGATTCCTGGCCTAATAGTATCAATGACCTAATAGCCAGACAGGAATGGGGTTGGAAGCCGAATTATGATTTGCCAGAGATGACCAGAGATATGATTGAAAAGTTAGAGATAAAACTGAGCAATAGCAAAAATCAACTCAAGATACATTAATTTTTATTTAGTTTAGAAAAATATTACTCAAAGATTCTTTTAAATATATTTATTCTCCGGAAGGGGGGCTACCAAATGAGTTTAAAAAGGTTAGAAAAAGTCCTTCAGTATACCCTGGATGACTTAGCGAAAAACGGACGTCTAAAAGGAAAAGAACAGGTTATCACTGATATTAAGAAAGCAAAAGGAGATAAGGGCCCACGTTATTTTCTAAAAGGCAAAGAAGGGAAGCCTTTTATCAGAATGAATTCCAATTCTTACCTGGGATTGTCCTTAAAAAAGGAGATTATTTCCCCAGGAAAAGAAGCTACCCGTCAGTTTGGAACAGGTCCTGGTGCAGTTCGATTTATCAGTGGAACATTTCAGATTCATCGCAAATTAGAACAGATGTTAGCTCACTTTCATAAAAGAGATGATGCTATTATTTTTAGTTCAGCCTATGCAACCGTGGTAGGAATCTTGGCTCCTTTGATTTCTCCAGAAACGATTGTTATTAGTGATGAATTGAATCATAACTGTATAATCAATGCTATTCGGTTGTCAAAACCTGCTGATAAAAAAATTTACAAGCATTTAAATATGACTGATTTAGAGATGGAAATACAAAAAAGTATAGATATGGCTAAAAGAGTGATAATTATTACTGATGGTATCTTTAGTATGCGGGGAGATTTTGCTCCTCTGCACAAGATTTCTGAGTTATCCCAAAAATATGAAGAGAAATTTTCTGAAGGTGTGATAGTAATGGTTGATGATTCACATGGCGTAGGATGTTTTGGAGCAACTGGCAGAGGTACAGAGGAATATACCGGTGCAGCAGGGATTGATATTCTTGTTGGCACATTGGGGAAAGCCTTTGGGGTTAATGGTGGATATGCTGTTTCCAATCAGACAGTAATAACTTATTTGCGGGAAAGTGCGCCGATGTATATATACTCCAATCCTATTTCACCTGCAGAGGCAGCGGAAGCCTGTCAAGCAATAGCAACAATAGAAAGCGATGAGGGTCAGATAATACTTGATCATCTCAAACGAATGACCCGCAGGTTTGAAACAGGACTCAAAGAAATGGGTTACGAAATTATTGAAAGCGATCACCCGATTGTTCCTCTCATGGTCCGAGATACCAAAAAAACAGCAGGATTGGTTAATTTTCTGCTTGACCGAGGAGTTCTGGCTACCGGTTTAAATTATCCTGTAGTACCAAAGGGTGATGAAGAGATTCGTTTTCAGATTAATGCTAACCATACACCTGATGATATCGATACTGTACTGGCAGTGCTAAAAGAATGGAAGAAACAGCAATAAAAAATCAAAATAAAATACTTAATTATTATGATATAATTATAATATATTATACTTTGACTATAAATTAAGAAAATATAGCATTTTCAAAGTTATAAAGACAAGAGGTATTATTTAATGTATAAGATAATTGCTTATATTGAAAGAGATCCAGAAACAGGGTTTTATATTGGTAATGTTCCAGAAATCCCTGGTGCACATACTCAAGCAGAAACTTTAGACGAACTTCAAAAAAATTTAAAAGAAGTAATCGAATTGTGTTTAGAGGAAATGTCTCCAGAAGAAAAAAAACAATTACCAGAGTTTATTGGAATTCAGCAAATTGAGGTATCTGCTTGAGTAAATTACCTTTAGTTAATTCAAAAACAATGGAGAATGTTCTATTTATATTAGATTTTGCTAGAATTCGTCAAAAAGGAAGTCATGTCTTTTATAGACATTCTGATGGAAGAACTACTACAATCCCTCACCATAAAGGTAGAGTTTTGGCTCGCCCCTTAATTAAATCTATTTTAAAAGAGATAGAAATTACGATAGAAGATTATCAAAAAATATTGAATAAATTATAAAATATAGAATTAGGGCAAGCATTTTTATTCCACCTTATTTTAGTAGCAATTATATGATACCAATAGTCTTTACGCATAGCGGTTATTATTGCACTTTTTTGGAATAGAATATATATATATGATTAATATTCAATCTGAATTAAGAGTACCTAGTGCAAGAAAAATTATCCTTTTTATTTATCTTCTTGTCTAAAAATTCCTCATTTAGGGAATAAATTATATAGGAATAAAAATAATATAATAGGGAAAATAAAAACTGATAAAGGCAAACTATCTGAAAAGATAGGGCGCAAAGTCATGGACCTAAGGTGCAAGGTTATAGTGCTATGGTTGCCAGGCTGCCGGTTATTTTTTTATTTCTAAATAATTTAAATCGAGGTATTTGTAGAATGGGAAATGTTAAATTAAGAAAAGAAAAGGGATTAACCCCTAGTATAGACCTTATTGAAAAATATCAATACATGGTAAGCCAAGTTGCTGAACAATTTATAGACGTTTCTGAACCCAAGGAAAATCTGGAAGAGGTAGGATATATCGGACTTCTAAATGCAGCTCATCTTTATGATGAAACTATTCATAAGATGAAATTTAAGACATATGCCCAGATATTAATTACTGAAGAAATGCATCAATATCTCATGAATAAAAGTCGGCAGGTCGATCGCCCTGACTGGCTTG
The DNA here is from genome assembly GCA_964404675.1 of uncultured Atribacterota bacterium. Classification (GTDB taxonomy): domain Bacteria; phylum Atribacterota; class Phoenicimicrobiia; order Phoenicimicrobiales; family Stramentimicrobiaceae; genus CAZWUL01. Next base: position 5,386 of record CAYOLB010000308.1, read on the forward strand.
TTAACTTAAACCTTAAGATAGATAATTTTGTAATCGAGTATCGTGAGAAAAATGATTCTTTTCCCCGAATATCGGAAATTGCTGAACACCTGAATATTAATACTTCTGGTTTACAGGAAGTACTAAAAGCCAGAGACTCATTAAAAGAAAATTTTTCAATATACAAATCCGAGATTGGATTAGACCAGTTTCAACCCAGGTTAGACAGTATTAAAAGCCACTCCTACCAATCCTTTAAACTTCCCATCGAAGATTTAATTACCTTACAAAAAGCTTTTAAGAAGCTTAAAAGGCTGCAGGAGGATATTGTTTATTATCTTTTTGTGATGGATTTAAGTCAGACCAAGTTGGCTAAAATGCTGGGAATTTCTCCTCAACAGGCTAATCAGTTGAAGAAAGAAGTTTGTAATCAACTTAAATAAATATTATTATTGCTGTTTCTCGCTACGCTGTATTTGTTCTTTTGATGTCCATTTCCCATTAGAGAGTTAATATCTGAATAAAAAGCAATTCTAAAAATAAGTTCCCCGATTTTATGATATAATTATTAAAAACATGGATTAATATTTTGAAATTTTTTAAAATTATTAATAAAAAAAAGAAGATTTTTCTGCCGGTATTACTCGGTTTTATAATATTAGGATTACTTATTATTGGAAATGAATTATTTGATTTTTCACGTATGATACTTAATCCTACTGTTCCTCCTTCGCCAATCATATGGTCTGATTTGATTGCTGGACTGTTCATGTTGGTTATTGTTGCGATAATTACTTTGATAATTCTTTATAAGCAAACAGAAAAAATAACCAGTGCAGAGGAAGCCCTGCATAAAGAGAAAGTTTTTCGATATAAACTTATTGAAAAAGCCCCGGTGTTTTTTGTAGCTATCAACCCAGATGGCACAACCCGTTTTGTAAATCAAACAATGCTTGATGCACTAAGTTACCATAAAAATGAAATCTTAAAAAAAGATTACCTGCAGCAATTTGTTCCTAAAAGCCAACATGATATGCTAAAGAAGATATTTACAAGTTTACAGCAAAAAGGCTCTCCTACTCATAATGAAAATATTATTTTGAATAAAAATGGTCAGGAATT
>CAYOLB010000309.1:0-1506 GCA_964404675.1 uncultured Atribacterota bacterium
TTCTCCTTCAATAATTTGAATAATTTCATCATGTTCTTTATGATAGTGTAGAGGGATTCCTTCTTCACTTACAATTTCCGATAACAAAACCTGCATAAATTTTTTACAAAATTACTTTTCATCTTTGCCATCATCCACTGCTCTGCTACTCGTTTTGTTAAAAATCCCATAGTGGGGAAAGAATGTGCTAAAAATAATATACTATATAGCTTTATTTTTTTCTGGATAATAAGTGCCCATTCATTTATCATCTCTCCAGAGCCGTCACCAACGATAATTGCACCAAATACTCTTCCCCAGCCATTAGCAAAGACTTTTACATATCCCTCACTGACATTCTCAGCAATAGCGGCACCGTAATTCTCATATTTAGCTGTATATACCTGGTATTTAATACCTTTTTCTTTTAGCTCCTCTTCCTGCATTCCGACCATGGATACCTGGGGCTCGGTAAACACAGTCCACGGAATAACAAATCTTCTATATTTAAACAATCTCCAGGGACTTACCGCATTCATAATTGCAAACATACCCTGATGCATTGCTGCATGGGTCAATAGATTTCTTCCATTGCAGTCGCCTACTGCATAGATATGATTAACTGATGTCCGATACTTATCATCTACTTCTATCCCAGACTTTCCATATTCTACTCCGGCATTTTCTAATTTTAGAGAATCAAAGTTAAATTTCTTGCCTGCCGCCACTAATAATTTTTCTGAAACAATTTTAAGTCCATCTTCTGTTAGAAGTGTTATATTGCCAAATTCTTTTTTTATTTCGGTTATTTTTCTGGAGTTATAAACCTCAATACCTTCTCTCTCAAAAATTCCCTGCAGATAATCACCAGTATCTTTTTCTCCATTTGGAATTAGAAAATCATCCATCTGGACAATAGTGCATTTAGTTCCTAATCGGTTGAAAGCCTGCGCCATCTCACAACCAATAGCACCACCACCGATAATAGTCATACTTTCCGGAAAATCAGGCAAATTAAAAATATTCTGATTGGTTAATATTTCTACTTCCGATATGCCCTTAATAGGAGGAATCATTGGTTCAGCCCCGGTGGCAATAAATATTTTTCTGGCAGTAATGCTTCTTTCTCCAACTTTCACTGTATACTGATCTGTAAAACTCGCCTCTCCTTCACCTAAGATAAGCGTAACCTTATCAAACATCTTCATATTTTTTTCTTCTGCTATATAATCCAAATATTCATTAATCTTCTTAAAAGGACTTTTTACTCCGGCAATTGAACCTTCTTCCAAACCCATCTCCTGTAATTTAATAAAAGAATGGCGGTATTTGGCAATCCTGAGCAATGACTTGCTGGGAATACAACCCACATTCATGCATTCCCCGCCAATTTTATTCTTTTCAATACCGCAAACCTTCAAGCCCATTTCGGCTCCCATGGCAGATACTGCCATCCCAGCCGGCCCTAACCCAATGCATATTAAATCAAAATCATATTTCATTTGACTTCTCCTATAAGTGGTTTTT
>CAYOLB010000310.1:0-5086 GCA_964404675.1 uncultured Atribacterota bacterium
GACCCAAAAAGAGTATTAAAGGACTCTGAGAGTGTGGGATGAGCGAACATGCCATCACGTAGGACAGTGTAAGGAAGATTACCAAGCATTGCTATTTGAATAGCGCTCATAAGTTCCCCTCCCTCAATTCCCAGAATAGCAGCACCGAGTATCTGTTTGGTTTTGTAATCAATGATTGCTTTCATAAAACCCTTTGTTTCATCAGTTTCAATTGCTCTGGCAACCCAGCTCATAGGAATCTTTGCTATCCTATAATCATATCCCTGCTCTTTGGCCTGTTTTTCATTTAATCCAATTCTTCCAAGTTGAGGATCTGTATAAACTACATAAGGCAAAAGTCTGCCGGAAATCGTTGCATCTCCAGCTTCCGAGATGTTATTAAGCAGTATTTTATGGTCATTATATGAAACATGGGTAAAAGCAGGACCACCTTTCACATCTCCTATGGCGAATATCCCGGGAACGGAAGTTTCCAGATAATCATCTACCGGTATAAAGCCTTTCTTATCCAGAGTTATTCCTGTTGCTTCAGGATTTAAAAAAGAGGTATTTGGTACCCTTCCGGTTGCTACCAGAAGATGAGTTCCTTCAGTAGTATGCTCTTTCTCGTCTATCTTAACTGATAAAACTATTTTATCTTTTGCAGGTTTATCAACTTTGGTTGTATCTGCATTTAACAGAATTTGTAATCCTTCCTGCCGCAGAATTACAGTTATTTCTTCAGCTATATCTTTGTCTTCTAAAGGAAGCAGTTGTTCCTCTAATTGAAGAATAGTAACCTTACTTCCGAATCTGTGAAACATCTGCCCGAATTCTAAGCCAACATATCCACCACCAATAATCAGAAGGTGTTTCGGTATTGTATCAATTTCCATAATTGAAGTGGAGTCAAGCGCATTAACAGCATCTAAACCGGGTATGGGAGGCTTTGCAGGACTGGTTCCTGTATTGATAATTATGTATTCTGATTTGATTTTTTCTTTTCCATTTTTTATAAGGTCTATTTCTAGCAACTTTTCTCCAACAAAAGAGGCATTTCCTTCAATTAGGGTGACATCAGAGGCAGATGTCAATTTTTTTCGACTTCCATCTCTGAAACTTTTAACTATATCGTTCTTTCTTTTCAGCACTTTTGAAAGATTAACAGTTCCACTGGCAGAATCAATTCCATAGTCCTGTGCTCTATGAATCAGGTGCGCAATTCTGGCGGAAGCAATCATGGTCTTGGTTGGTGTGCACCCATAATTGATGCATGAACCACCAACATGTTCACGTTCTACCAGGGCTACCTTCCAGCCTTTATTAGCCAGGGCTAGAGCAAGGGGATTTCCTCCCTGCCCGGAGCCTACAATGATGGCATCAAAAATTTTAGGTTTATTACCCATGTTATAACTCCTTTCCGGAAAAATTTTAGTATTTTAGACTGATTCTTTTTTCAATCAGGCTAAAACTAACATCCAGCAGGACAGCAATGATAATAGCAGGTATGGCGCCGGTTAAAACCTTTGGGATATTAAAGTTGGTTAATCCCTCAAAAATAAGTTCCCCTAATCCTCCAGCACCGATTAAAGAGGTAAGTATTGCTACGCTGTTGGCAATAACAGCCGCAAATTTAATGCCGGCAAAGATGGCAGGGAAGGCATGAGGAAAACGGATATAGCGTAAAATTTCCAATTGATTGAGGCCGATTCCTTGGGCTGAATCAATATAAATAAAATCAACATCCTTCAACCCTGTAAAAGTATTTTTAAACAAAGGCAGGATAATTCTTAAAATAATTGCAAAAATGGCTGGTTTAAACCCTATGCCTAACAGGGGGACTACTATTGCCACCACGGCAAAGCTGGGAATAGCCTGAATAAGATTGGCAAAAACCAGCAAAATTGAGGCAAGGTAACGATTGTAAAGGGATAAAACAGCCAACGGAATAGCAATGATAATTGAAATTAAAAGCGCACTATAAGCTAAGAAAAGATGTTCTCCAACGGCATTCAGAATAATATCATAATTAATCATAGTTAATCATACCCATATTTTCGATTTAAGAATTTCTCTAACAAGCTTCCGATAGAATCAACCAGGACTGCCAGAATACCAATCCATAATCCGGTAACGAGAATGATATCTTTATCATAAAGGTGAATTCCGGTCTGAATGGGTCCACCTAATCCCCCTGCTGCAATTAATCCTCCCAGGGTAACAACTCCCATGGTAAAGACAATAGCGATTCGGATGCCGGCAGCAATCATTGGCAGGGCAAGTGGTATACGGATATTCCATAGGATTTCCTTCTCTTTCAGTCCCATTGCCCGGGCACTTTCCAGGTATTGCCTATCAACCTGAGTTAATCCCACATATGTGTTCCTGGCTACCGGTAAGATAGAATAGAGGATAGATGCTATTATAGTTGGTTTGTAGCCGATGCCAAAAAAGGGCATCAATATAACCAGTAAGACTAATTCAGGTATTGTCTCAATCACATTGAGTAAATTTAAAACAATGTCCGATAGATTTTTTTTATTATAAAGGAAGACACCAATGGTTACCCCAATAGCGACAATAAACAGCAAGGCAACAAAAACCATAGATAAGTGTTCAATTGTTTTAATAGTTAATTGCTGTGTCTTCCATACCTGTGCTATCATTTTAAACCAGCCTTGTTAAAAGTTCATTTGCGAGAAGAATTCCCTCTGGCTTATTTTTCATTACTACACCAATAAAATTATTAGCTTTTTTCATAGTATTCATAGCAATTGTCACCGATTCATCGGGTTTAAAGATCGGTACTTCTGAAGCCAATTTACCTAATATTTTATCCGTGTTTTCATATAATTGATTTAGCTTAATCGTTCCAATATATCGTTGATTTTCTAAAACTATTCCAAATTCTATTTCGGTTTCCCTCATTTTATTTATTGCTGATTCAGCGGTTTGACTTGCCTGAAAAATATATTTTTCGTTTAAGGGTAACATAATATCCCTGATTGTTAAATTATCCAGATGTCTGAATTTTTTTTCTGATTCAACAATATCAGAGATAAAATCATTGGCGGGATTAACCAATAATTCATTTTTGGTTGCAAATTGTACAAGCTGTCCCTCTTTTAGAATAGCAATTCTATCACCAAGGCGAAAGGCTTCTTCAATATCATGGGTTACAAAAATGATTGTTCTTTGCAGTTTTTCTTTCAGGCTGATAAATTCTTCCTGCAATTGTTTTCTCAGGATTGGATCCAATGCACCAAAAGGTTCATCCATTAATAATAGAGGAGAGTCCATTACCATAGCTCGTGCTAGTCCGATACGTTGTTGCTGGCCTCCGCTTAGCTGTTTTGGTCTGCGATTGAGAAACTCATCAGGTGGAAGTGAGACCATATCCAATAATTCTCTTACTTTTCCAGTGACTTGCTTTTCACTCCACCCTTCCAGTTTAGGCACAAGACCGATATTTTCCTTTACTGTCATATGTGGGAACAGGCCGATCTGCTGAATTACATAACCGATATTCTTGCGCAGCAGAACCGGATCAAAATCCTGAATATCCTGCTCATTAATTAATATTTTCCCTTTATCTATTTCCACAAGACGATTAATCATGCGCAGAAGTGTAGTTTTACCGCAACCACTTGGTCCCAATAGAATCAGCAGCTCTCCTCCCTGAATATTCAGGGACACGTCCTGTACTGCAGTAACAGAGCCATATTTTTTAGTTACATTATCAATTTTTATTTCTTTAATCTTTTCAAAAAATCTATTAGAAGGTGTCATCTAACTCCTTTTTAAACAAAGATTAAATTAAGAATTAATTATTTCATAAGTCCCTGTTCTACCAGGTAATCACGAGCGATATCAGCTGCCTCTTTTTTATCAATATCATAGAATTTATTCAGATGTCGCATGGTTGCAGTGTCAATCCGTTCTTCTAATACCTTGAAAATCTTCATTAGGTCTTCATCTTCACCGAATTCTTCTCGCACGATAATAATTGCATCATAGGGAGGTAGGGCGCCCTGATCGTCTTTTACAATGGCTAAGTCATAAAGGTCAACTCGGGCATCGGTGGTATAAGCACCAATAGCATCGACCTGGTTGTTCTTAATTGCTTCATACATTAAGGTAGGTTGCATTTGCCTGACTCTGCCAAAGGTAAAGCCGTAGATTTTATCGATTTGAGGCAATCCGTCAGGCCGGGAGGCAAATTCAGGGTCGGTAGCAAGACTTAAATCAGCGGCATAAGGTGCCAGATCACTCATTTTTTCGATATTGTTTTCTTCTACCCAGTTTGCTTTTAGTGCAATAGCATAATCATTGCTAAAACCAAGTTTGGCGGCAATAGCAATCTGGTCCTGTTCTAACAATCCTTCTTCTACCTGCTGGTAGACCTGTTCAGGATTCCACTGCTCCAGTGGAGGCAATTTTAAGATAACATTATAGGCGGTTCCGGTGTATTCAATATAGGCATCAATATTTCCCTGTTTCAAAGCCTCATAATTGACCATAGTGCCCCCTAAACTTTCTTTGACTTCAGTTTGATATCCGTTTTCTTCAAAGAGCTGGGCATACATATGAGCAAGAATATATTGTTCATTAAAAAGTTTGGAGCCAAAAACAATTTTTTCTGGTTTGCTAGTTTGCATGAAATAAAATATAGTAATAATGGCAATAATAATAACTAGAGCAAAAATAATCCATTTTGGTGTTCTTTTCATTTTCTTACTCCTTATAAAAAATTTTTTTGGAGGTTCTTTTTTGTGGTTTTCAACTTATAAGAATTATATATGATAGTTAAAACTAATGCAATTTTTCAAATTTGAAGGAAATGCCCAATGATTCCCTGAGATTTTCTCTATACATAAATCTCTGGACAATAATTGCAACTACCATAGGGATAAACATATAGGTTGTTGCCACAATGAGTGAGCCGGGCATTACCCATTTCCCTCCCAGGGCAAGGTAAATGAAGATAAGCAAATAACTTAATAAGAAAGTCAATCCAACAAAAATAAAAGCTTTTCGATTTTTTGAATTCATTTTATATTTTTCTTATTCGGAATATATTTGCTTAAATTATAAAATAGGTCAATAT